>NZ_JAHCDO010000002.1:0-302301 GCF_050768835.1 Bacillus pfraonensis
ATAAAATGGATGAGAATAATCCGTTCTTGCGTTTTGAAGAAATTGAAGATCACATTCGTGATTTAGAGCTTCGCATGAATGAAGATCATGAGCGTGATACATTTGATATGAAAATTGCAAAACTTGAGCGTGAAATGAAAGAAAAAAATGAAGTATCTTTAGACAAAGAAGTAATAAAATAATTGTAGTATATTATAAAACGAGCTTATGATATAGTGATAGAAGAAAAGGTGTTGGCAGGCAATACCTTTTTCTTCTATTTATATGTAACAAGAAGGGGGGAGCTGAAATGAAGAAACAATTTTCAAAATCACAACTAGTGGGGATGCTCCTCATCATATTTGGATTTGGTCTTTTTCTTGATATGGTTCTCGGGCATTTTGAACCAGGGGCTCTTATTTTTGCGTTTATTATGATTATGTTCGGAAGGCACTATCGAAAAAAGAATCGTTATGTGAGAGGGAATGTATTTTTATTTGTCGGGGGGATTGTTTTTTTATTCTTCCTGTTTTCATCAGCGGCCTTCGTACTCGTTGTATTTGCTTGCTTAGCTTTCATTGGTTATCAGCTTATTCAAGGACAGCAGAAGCCCAAAGCGATACAAGTAGAAATTAAGGAAAAAGGATATATAGATGAAGAAAAGCAAATCTATCGCACAGAACCATACCTTAAAAATATAATGGTTGGTAACATAAGAATGATGGATCATATTTATGAGTTAGAAGATATTAATGTCCAGTATGGAGTCGGTGATGTTGAAATCGATTTGACGACGGCAATGATTCCAGAAGGGGAAACGGTCATTGTTATTCGTGGCGTTATTGGTAACATTCGTTTGTATGTTCCATATGATATTGAACTATCTTTAAACCATTCTGTCATCATGGGGAGAGTTTTGCTTCCGGGTCATGAAGAAACAGGTTTTAATCGAAATGTTACGTTTAAGACAGAACAGTATAAAGAAGCTCCTCGACGTATTAAAATTATTTCTTCGCTTGTCGTAGGCGATACGGAAGTGAGGAAAGTATAATGAAAAAGCAAGGAAATATTTCATGGATGTATATTCGTTATTCTATGTTATCTTCTGTTAGTATTGCACTTATTTGTACAGTTGTATATGTATGGAAAAGCGGGCAAGGTGTATATGATTTATTATGGAAAGAATCCATTGCTTCTGTTCCAATTGGCTTGTTAATTATCAGTACAAGTCTTCTTATGGGTGGAATTGTAGGGTATGCGATTGGTTATTATATGCAGCAGCGTATTCAAGGCTTGAATACTTTCTTGTTTGAAGTAGAGCGTGGGAATTTCCCAAAGGATGTTTCGTTTACTGCAGAAGATGAATTTCATGAAGTAGAGCGAAAAGTAATTGCGCTTGCTCGAAGATTAGAGGAACAGGCTGGGCTATTTCAAAAAGTAACGAATGAACGAGCTCATTGGAATGAAGAAATGAGACAAGAAGCGATTTCACAAGAAAGGCATCGACTAGCAAGGGAACTGCATGATTCAGTGAGTCAGCAGCTTTTTGCAATGTCTATGATGATGTCAGCGATTAATGAACAGGTAGATCATATGCCAGAAACAACGAAAAAGCAATTGCAACTTGTGGAAAATATGGTTGTAAATGCGCAATCGGAAATGAGAGCATTACTTTTGCATTTACGTCCTGTACAATTAGAAGGTAAAAAATTAACAGAAGGCATAGAAGAACTGTTAACAGAACTTTCTAGAAAACAACATATGAAAATAGAATGGTTGATTGAACCGATTCAATTAAAAAAAGGTGTGGAAGATCATTTATTCCGTATTGTACAAGAGGCGTTGTCTAATACATTACGACATGCAAAAGCAAAGAAAACAGAAGTACGTCTTCGCCAAATTGACCAATATGCTATTTTAAAGATAATTGATGATGGTGTTGGATTTGAAGTAGGTGTTAATAAGGCAGGGTCATATGGCTTAAGATCTATTCAAGAACGTGTTCATGAAATTGGAGGAACATTAAAAGTACTTAGTTTTCCGAATAAAGGCACGCAAATTGAAGTAAAAGTGCCAATTATGATAGAGAGAGGGGAGGAACATCATGATTAAAGTATTGCTTGTTGATGATCATGAAATGGTTCGGATGGGTGTATCCGCCTATTTATCGACTCAACCGGATATTGAAGTGGTTGGAGAAGCCGAAAATGGAAGAAAAGGTTCAGAATTAGCATTAGCACTAAAGCCAGATATTATTTTAATGGACCTTGTTATGGATGAAATGGATGGTGTTGAGGCAACGCGTGCTATTATTCAAAAATGGCCAGAAGCAAAAATTGTAGTCGTGACAAGCTTTTTAGACGATGAAAAGCTGTATCCTGTCATCGAAGCTGGGGCAACAAGTTATTTATTAAAAACATCAAGAGCAAGTGATATTGCTGATGCAGTGAGGGCGACTTATGATGGGGAAACGGTGCTAGAGCCGAAAGTTACTGGGAAAATGATGTCTCGTATGCGCCAAAAGAAAGAACAACCGCTTCATGAAGATTTAACGGAACGAGAGTCTGAAATTTTATTATTAATTGCAGAGGGAAAAAGTAATCAAGAAATTGCAGATGAACTATTTATTGCACTAAAAACTGTGAAGACACATGTAAGTAATATATTAAATAAATTGAATGTAAGTGATCGTACGCAGGCGGTTATTTATGCGTTTAGACACCAATTAACGAAATAAGATGGAACTTCCACTGGAGATGACTTGTTTCATTAGTGGAAGTTTTCTTTATTGACGCATTTATTTGAAAGCGTTATCATTTAGTTAGAAACACTACATACAAAGGGGGAGAGTGTATGTTAGTTCAAACAATATTTGAAAAGAGTAAAAAAGAAAAGTTAGAGAATTACGTGAATGCATTGCAAGCACTTCAGGAGCAATATGATATTGAAACAGATTGTATAGCAATCATTGAAGCGACAGAAGAATATTATTTATTTTTAGTAAAACAAATAGAATGTTATGATGTTGTAAAAGTAGAAACAGTTGATACGAACCTTGAGTATTATACAAAAGCATATAAAGTAAGTAGTTTTAATCATAATTCTTATCAAGTATAAAAAAACTCCCTTAAATGGGAGTTTTTTACATTAGGATACTTTAGGTTTAGAAGGGGTTTCCATTAATGGTACTGGTTTTGTACCTTTTAACTTAGCGACTACAAGACCGATGATTGCACCAGCTAGTGCAGGTAAGACCCAACCGATTCCTTCGTTATAGAATGGAATAAATTCAAAGTAAGAAGTAATGAATGTCACTGGCATATTCCCTTGTTTTAATCCATCAAATATACTTACGACTGCAGCTCCAATTAAAGAGCCAACATAAACAGAACGATAACCACCGAAGTACTTATGAAGTAGTGATAATAGCACGAGCACGATAGCGATTGGATATACCACTAGTAAGATCGGTACAGAGATTGCAATGATTTTTGTTAAGCCTAGGTTTGCTACTAGAAGTCCTAATGCACAAATGGTGCCTGCTAGATTTTTGTATGAAAATTTTGTAAATAAAGTTGAGAAATATTGGCTACATGCAGATACAAGTCCAACGCATGTTGTTAAACAAGCAAGTGTAACGATGAGTGCTAATAAGGAAAGTCCATATGGACCAAATAATTGTTGAACGATAACTGTAAGTAATTGTCCGCCATTTTTTGCATACCCAAGTGAAACACTCGTTACACCTAGCCATCCAAGTGCTCCGTATACAAGAACGAGCCCTGTAGCTGCAATTAGCCCTGCTTTTGTCGTTGCGATTGCAACTGCCTTGCGATCTTTTACACCTTTTGAGCGGATTGCATTCACGACGATAATTCCAAATGCAAGAGCCGAAATTGTATCCATTGTTAAATATCCTTCCATAAATCCTTTGAAAATTGGAGAAGTTTGATACTCTTGCATTGCTGGACCGGATTGTCCTAGTGGTGTAAAGACACTTTTTACAAATAATACGAAAATAGAAAATAATAAAATAGGTGTTAACACATTTCCAATGCGATCCACTAGTTTAGAAGGGTTTAAGCTGAGCCAATATACAATGGCAAAGAAAATGATTGTATAAATCAATAATGTGAATCCGCTAGCACGAACTTCTTCTGGTAAAAAAGAACTAACACCCATTTCGTAAGCGACGTTAGCGACACGCGGAATTCCCATCGACGGACCAATGGCAATATAGACAACAACTGTAAAGAAGATTCCGAACATTGGATGGGCATGACTTGCAAGCTGCTGCATTCCATTTCCTGAAAGAGAGATGGCAATAACAGTTAATAGAGGTAGACCAACCCCTGTTAGTAAAAAGCCAAGCATTGCTGACCAAAAGTGCTCACCAGCATTTTGTCCAAGCATTGGAGGGAAAATTAAATTACCTGCTCCAAAAAATAAAGAAAATAGCATAAGACCTGTGGAAAAAACATGTTTTTTTGATACAGTGTTCATTGTTTTCCTCCTTTTTATAAAAATTCATTTGTAAGAACACAAAAAACTCGCCCCTTAATAAAGGGACGAGTTATATTTACCCGCGATACCACCCTAGTTCATACATGTAGAAATACATCTATATGCATGCGGCTTTACAACGTACAACATGATACGTGTTCCTTGTAACGGGGGACGACCGGTAAGAACTTACTACATCGTTCGGTTCTACTTCTCGGAGATGATTTTCGGTTACGCACTGAACATTGGCTTTCAGCAAAATACCAACTCTCTGGGGAACAGCTTTATAACGTACTCGTTCTCGTCAATGAATTTTGTTCAAGTATTCTGAAAGTATTTTCACATGTTTTTTTAATAAAGTCAATAGATTTTTTGAATAAAATTTTGAGGAAATGTATCTATATGAGAAATAGAGCGAATATAATTGGCAAAAGCTTCTTGATCTGTCGGATATTCAGTACGATTTCTTCCTGTTTTAAAAGTTGTAAATTTATCTCTCCCATTTGCTAAATCAGCTAAAGCTCCGTTTGTGTTACCGCCTGTTGTATTACCACCAAGGTGGGCAAGAATAACAAATGCATGAATACCTTTCTTTTGTAGTTGATGTACATAGGAGTTAATGGAAGAAGCTTCATCCAAAAAGAGAATAGAGCGAAAAAAATCAGTTTGATAAGAAAAGGGAGCAATAGAAAATAGTTCATATTAACACCCCTCTATTAAACTTATTTTAGGGTGTAGATTTTACTGGTTGATCGCGTGTTTCTCGTGCGCCGATGGGGAGCAAATATGTAAATTAAAAAACGACATGAAACCATTCTTTTCTTGCCCCGTACGAAGTGAAAAAAGGAGAAAATGAGTATGGTTTTTTTGTTTTTTTCATAGCAGCGATTTATGTGCCAGCAAATCAAAACGGATTTATATAAAATGCTTAAAAATTTAGATGGGAGCTGGAGAAAACCTGCATTGCTGAAGTTTCACTTTATTGTATGAGGAGTGGGAGGGAATCTTTTATAAAAAGTACGTAAAAGTATAGAGGAAATGTAAATTTTTTTGATAAATATGACAATTTGAAGCGGAAAGGCAGGAATCTTTTTTATCAATAGAGAATAATACTACAATCCACTTGCTGGAAAGAACAAACCAAGAAGAGGTGACGGAAATGCTTGCGATGGGTGTATTGTTTGGAATTATAGTAATTTGTGGTTTCATATGGTTATATTATTCGCGTTCGTTTAAACAAGCAGAGGTGTTACTCTTTCAAAAAGGAAGTTTGTTGACAAGTCAATCTAGATATTTAGTATGTTCCAAATGTGGAAGTGCACAGGCCAGAAGTGGAGGATATCAAGAGTGTTGCAAAATTAGGTTATGAAAGAAGCCTCACAAAATTATGTGGGGCTTTCTTCAGATTTTGTGGCACTCCAAATGGTCCAGCGATCTTGTTCGATAATTGGAGCTATGTTGTGTAGCTCAGTATGAATATGATGTAGAAGCTGAGAAAGTTCATTATCCGTTAATTCGTATAAAATAGATCGACCTGTTCGTGGTGATAAATCTTGTAGCAATGCTTCAATAGAATCATGGATTTTTCGAACTTCCCATATTGTTTGAAGGGGAAGTGGATGCATACCGTTTTGTGCTATTAATTGCTGTATATGCGTTGCTTTCGGTCTTCGTTTTTCCTCTATTTGAATGAGCTTAGGATAGACGGAGAAAAAATATCCACGAATATGTTCTGGACTTCCAGGAATTGTACAATCTTCGATGGTGCGATCTTGAAGAATAAGTATTCCATTTTTCTTTAAGATACGTGAGGCCTCTTGCAAAAATTTCGGGATGTCTTGTAAATGATGGATAACAGCACGAGAAATGACAACATCAAAAGTTTCATTAGTAAATGGCATATGGTGGGCATCACCGTGAATGAATGAGATATTTTGGATGGAAGTGCAATTTTCTGCTGCTGCTTGCAACATCTTTTCGGAAAAATCGAAGCCAACGACATTGTTAGCTCCCATAAGAGCCAGTTCTTTCGTATAAATACCACCACCGCAGCCAATATCAATTATGTTTTTACCACTTATATCAATAATATTTCGAATCATTTCACACCAAGAAAAATCTGCTTTTCGTGTAGCGTAGGTGTACTTATTGTTCGCGTCATGAAAATTAATGGACATATGAAAACCTCCCTTCGTTTTTAGTATAACTCATTTCATCATACATAACGTTTTTGTTTCATTTTGGGTAACAATAAGTTTTTCTTATTGTGCTAGATAGGAGGATTCGGAGTGAGCAGAAAATGTTTGGTAATGATATTTATTTTTTTATTAGTATCGTGTAGCCAAGTTGAACAAAAAAAGGAGAAAAAACAAGTAGAAGAGACGGTGAATTCTATGCAGGAAAGTATACAAGTAACAATTATGCAGAAAGGAAAGGTCGAAAAGGTTTTCAAACAAGAGGAAGCGAAGAGGATAGTGAATATTCTGGATAATGCTGAAAAACAACAAATAACAGGGAGTTTTGGAGAGCCAGAGTACGAAATTCAAATTGAGAACAACGGAAAGAAGAAAACATATCGTGCATGGTTAAGAGGAGAAGATCGGAAAGGTTGGTTACAAGATGAAAAAGGTACGTATATGCTTACAAAATCTGATACAGAACAACTTTTATCTATACTCCCACTTGTTCCTAAATCAACAAGTGATGATACAAAAGTGAATGTATTAACAGAAGTGACAAAAAAGGATTTGCAAATTACCGCTTTTCATATTAAAACAAATGAAAAGAACATAAATTATACAGTATTTTATACGATTTCGGATTCTTTATATAAAATATTAGAAAAAGAAAGAGAGTACTATTTTCAGTTGATTTTTCCTACTAAAATACAACAAGTGATTGGAAAGAAAACAAGTGAAATAATGAAAGGTGAGAAAGTGAAAGAGGGGTATAAACAATATGAAGTGAATATTGTTGTACCAATAGAGAATGCATCAGCTTCTCAAATAAAAGCATTAGAAACTTACTATGATAATTATGATTTACAAGTATTGAATCATAAAAAAGAAAAAGTAGGTGCATTTCAAAATATTATTCAAATTGTAAAAGATTATGGTGAAAAAATGAATTTACAAAGATAGCGAAACTCTTTCCTAGGAAATGATAATAGAGTGAACCGAAAAGGTTCACTCTATTATTTTGTTTTTGTAGATGGCTCATTTAGTGATTTTCGCGTAATAAGATAGGAAATCATAAGAGCAGAAAGAATAATAAGAATAATAAATAGATGCTTTGGTAACAAATCGAATAGTAAGGCATAGCCAACGGTATAAAAGATTAATGACGAAGCCAAAAAGGAAAGGGTGCTAATCATAAAGGATTGTAATGTCATTTCTTTTCTACCTCCTTTCGTTATTAGTTTTGGCTAAAATTGGATGAAATAAACGTGATTTCCAATAAAAGAAAAAAATATGGCATAATAGAGAAAAAAAGATGAAGGAGAGAGGTATGAAAAATAATACAAAAGGATTATGGGGAATTGTAGCGGCCGTGGGCATATTTTTGCTTTCTAAGTTGAAATGGGTATTTGCGATTTTTAAACTCGCAAAATTTTCAACCGTATTTAGTATGCTATTATCACTTGGGGCATATGCGGCTATATATGGATGGAAATTTGGTGTAGCACTGATTTATCTGCTTTTTGTTCATGAAATGGGGCATTTGTGGGCAGCGAAACGAAAAGGTATACCTACGTCTCCAGCAATCTTTATTCCGTTTATGGGTGCTCTTATTGGAATGAAAGAGATGCCAAAAAACGCAAAGGATGAGGCTTACCTTGCTTATATGGGCCCTCTTTTTGGTTTGTTATCATTTTTACCAGCAATTCCGCTCTATATGATAACAAAGGAACCATTTTGGGCTCTTGTTATTTTACTTGGAAGTATGTTGAACTTTTTTAACTTGATTCCAGTTTCTCCGCTAGACGGGGGACGAATTATTTCTGTTGTAAGTACAAAAATTTGGATGTTAGGTCTCGCTGTATTACTTGGATATTCTATTTTCTTTAAGAGTATCATGGGTGGGTTCATCTTTATAATTGGTTGTATGGAGCTCTATCGGGTGATGAAGCGAAATAAACCAATTGAAGAATTGGGATATAAAGTAGATGTGATGAGAGTTTATCTTGCGAAACTTCAAGAAGAACAAGAGGAAACAGAAGCTGTTCATCGAACGCTCTATATGATCCATCATGAAATGAAGCTGTTAAAGCAAAAAGAAAAAGAGAAGCAACTAGAAGTAGAAGAGCGTCAAAAGATTGAAGTGTTGGAGTACGTACTACCAAAGTTTGAACCGCTTGACTATGTACCATATGAAGATGAAAAAGAAGAATATTTCATTCGGATAAGAGAAGCTTTAGAAGTCTCAGAAAGAAAAATGAACGAATGGGAAAAAGAAAAGAAACAACAAGAAGATTATTATAAAGTAGATGCTAAAACAAGGTGGACGGTGTTTGCTTGTTATATTGGTTTACTTGCGATACTCGGTTACACTGCTTATGAAGGATATTCAGTTTTACAAGAATATTTGCCGCAGCGAAATGTGTAGAAAAACAGTGTCGAAATGGTCCGAAGAATTTATACAGGAATTTTTCTTCTACAAGAGAATGTTACAAATATAACGGCATATAGAAATAGATGTAACATTCATAGTAGAAAAGGAGCTTGGTACATGAAGAGAGTGTGGGCGATACTTGGAATTGTGATTGTGATGGGCATTACAAGCTATAGTTTAATGAGAGTATTGTTACATTATGCAAGTAAACCTGTTGGAATATCTGCACTGCCGCAAGTAGAAGATGTAGAAGAAAAGAAAAAAGTATTGCAATTCATCCGCACGACACACGAAGATTATAACAACCTCTTAAATTATGGAAAAGCTGAGAGATATACAGAAGGGGATTGGAACCATCTCGTGCAGTGGTTTCAAAAACAAGAACCGTCTTTAAAAGATATACATAGGGAAATAAAAGATGAAAAGATAAAGCGAGATGTAAGGAGAAGCTATGAGATATTGAAAAAGGGCATAGAAGTTCGGAAGATTGAATATGTAGTGTATGCTCATCGTGTTTACCACGACTTGGATATTTTAGTAAATAAATATACGGGTGAAACAAATATATGGGGGTATACAGAGTTTGGAAATGGAAAAGATGTAAAAGTGATTGAACAAATTTTGCAAACTTAGTAATAAGCTAGCTAAGATATTGGTTAGCTTATTTTCTTTTGGGAAAGATAGGAAAGTATATAAGGTGAGCATTAAATCAGTGTCTCACTAGTGTACGTAATGAAGGTCAAATTTAAATCGTTCATACATTTTTCACAAAAACACCATGTTTATAGTGATTAAAATCACAACCTTCCATTTTGGCTTCGTTTACAATAACAATATACAAGGAAATAGAGGAGTGGGATATAATGTTAAGTGAAAAAACAATTGAAATTGTAAAATCAACAGTACCATTACTACAAGAAAAAGGTGTTGAAATTACAACTCGATTTTATCAAATTATGTTCTCAGAACATCCTGAGTTATTAAATATTTTTAACCATACAAATCAGAAAATAGGAAGACAGCAACAGGCATTAGCAAGTGCAGTGTATGCCGCAGCAACGTATATTGATAATTTAGAAACTATTATTCCTGTTGTAAAACAAATTGGTCATAAACATAGAAGTTTAGGAATTAAAGCAGAACACTATCCAATTGTCGGAAAATGTTTACTACAAGCAATTAAAGAAGTTGCAGAAGCACCACAAGAAGTGTTAGATGCTTGGGGAGAAGCGTATGGTGTAATTGCGGATGCGTTTATTAGCATCGAAGCAGAAATGTATGAAGAAGCGGCAAAAAAAGAAGGCGGTTGGAAAGATTTCCGTAACTTTGTCGTTGTGAAGAAAGATAAAGAAAGCGATGTGATTACATCGTTCTATTTAAAACCAGAAGATGGAGAGGAGTTATCTTCATTCTTACCAGGTCAGTATGTAACGGTTCAAATAAATATAAACGGTGAAACGTATACACATAATCGTCAATATAGTTTATCGGACGCTCCTGGAAAAGGCTACTATCGTATTAGTGTGAAACGGGAGACAGCTGCAGAGACACCGGATGGAAAGGTATCTAATTATTTACACGATTATGTTCGAGAGGGAGATATATTGCCACTAAGTGCACCAGCAGGGGACTTTGTGTTAAATATGGATTCAAACTTACCAATTGTATTAATCAGTGGTGGCGTTGGTATCACGCCAATGATGAGCATGTTAAATACATTGGTTAAGCAAACTTCAAATCGTAAGGTATACTTTATTCATGCAGCATTAAATAGCAACGTGCATGCGATGAAAGAGCACGTGCAGCAGATAGAGAAAGATTATGAACAAGTAGAAGTATACACTTGTTACTCTTCACCAACAGAACAAGATTTACAAGCGAAAAACTTTGATAAAGAAGGTTTTGTTGATTTAGATTGGTTACAATCAATTATTCCTACAAATGAAGCGGACTTTTATTTCTGCGGTCCGGTACCATTTATGAAGCATATTAATAAGACTTTAGTAGAATGGGAAGTTTCGCCTGAACACATTCATTATGAATTTTTCGGACCGGCAGCAAGCTTAGCATAAGGTAAATAAAAAACGAGGTGTTAGTTCGCCTCGTTTTTTATTTGTTCTCGTAACAAGCGATTTACTGTTTCACGGCGTACGCCGATAAGTTGTCCAATTTCTGTTTGTGTTAAGATCTCATAGATAGGAATTCCATTTAAATACAGTGAGAACCACTCTTGCAAACGATGGAGACGTTCTTTTGGAGAAACAGTTGTTAATTGATCGATTCGCTGTTGCATCATGCGTAATTTTGTTTGCAGCTGCAGAGCGACATTCGCATATAACTCTGGATTCGCTTGTAATTTTTCGTACCATGTAGTTCCTATAATAGGTTCGACCTCTGTTTTAATTAAAGCAATTGCTGTACCATGATACTCTTTCGGTGAAATTAAAGAGTGGTGAGGGATTGTCTCACCAGGAACGATAATGTTAAATAAAAATGGTGTTCCATCTTCCTGTAATCGAACGACTTTTAATAGACCCGTTTTAATAAAGTATAAAGGTCCATCTTCACCTTGACGAAATAATATATCCCCTTTATGTAGAATCAATGTTAGCACCTCGTTTACGTGTTCCTATTTGTTCATTTTACTGATATATGTGTGTATACATATTAAAAGAAGAAAAGCCTACAAAACAGCAATTATATTGACGAAATGTATGCTATTACAGTAGTATACTATTTAGTGTGTAATAGTGCTAGCAATGAATACGCTGTAGGGGGTTTAGTATATTGTTAGATGCGAAGATGACTGATATGAGGATTCCAGCTAATGCCATCATACATGTAGAAGAGATGAAGGGTGGAGTCGTTCTATCAGTTGAAATAGACGGTCAAATTATCTATACAATGGCTTATGATGAAGAAACGGATAGCTACGCTGAATTGTATGATAGAAATGATAAGCGAGCACGTCAAGTACATGAAGATTTTATGGGGTGGTCACTCCTTCATTAGAAAGATGTCAATATGACATCTTTTTTTGTTGAATCGATAGATTATACGAATTCATGTAATAAATGGATGAGATTTGTAATAATTGCTTTTGCATTGTTAGCACTTTGTAACGGCAGAATGTCTCTTTTTTCGCTATTATAGGGATAACAGTCACAGCTATAGGAGTGATCAGCTTGAATAAATTATATATCTCCAACTTAATGTTGTTATGTGTGTGCGCAGTATTATGTGTCGTGTTAGGAACATTTTTATATTCTTGCGTATAAAAAACGCATTCTAAAAAGAACGCGTTATAGAAATGAAGTAATAATTAATCTAGTTCCAAGAATGATTAATGTAATACGTAATAAATTAATAATTGCATTACCGCTTAATTTTGTATTAATGAAAGCTCCAATTTTCCCGCCAATCCAAGCGCCTGGAATAAGAATTAATGCATAAATCCAGCTAACATTTCCAAGAGAAATATGAGTCAAAGAACTTACAATTGCTGATAAAAAGACAATAAACATGGAAGTTGCAACAGCAATTTGCGCAGGGAATGCAAAAAGAAGCATCATTGCTGGAACGAGCAAGGCTCCGCCACCAATTCCAAATAATCCAGATATGAACCCAACTACAAATGCGATAATAATTGAAAGAAACGGTGGAAATTGATAATGAACAGTATTACCTTCAGCATCTGTGAAAGAACGCTTAATAACAGTTGTATTTGAGAGGGAAAGAGGTTTCAATTTATCGCGCAACAAGAGAAGAATTGAGACAAAAATAAGGAAAATTCCAAAGTATAAAGAGAAAGAATCTTGATTCAAAAATTTGTTTGCCCACGATCCAATAATACCCCCAGGACCGCTCCCTATAAATAAAATAAGTCCACTTTTATAATCTACTCGCTTATGTTTCAGATAAGTAAGAGTAGAGGAGAGACCGGTGAAAACGACGGTCACCATTGATGTTCCAACTGCGAGTTGTGGTGATAAACTATGCAGTCCAATCAGTAAAGGTACAATGATAATCCCCCCGCCAAGTCCTACTAGGCTTCCGACTGTTCCTGCGATTAATCCAATAAAAAGTAACATGATGTATTCCAAAATTGCCAACTCCTCTGTATAACTAGTACAACATTTATTATACACACTTTTTCTAGAGAAATAGGATTGTTCACAAAAAAGTCGTCTTCCTAGAAAAATAAGGAAGACGACTTTTAATTAGAAAATTAAATGTAATAGGTAATAGAATAAAGCAGCCAAAGAAGCTGAAATTGGAAGTGTAATTACCCATGTAATTAACATGCGCTTTGCAGTTCCCCATTTTACACCTTTTACACGATGTGAAGCACCTACCCCTAAAATAGAAGAAGAGATAACGTGCGTTGTACTAACCGGTAAGTGAATGAATGTTGCCCCGAAAATTACAAGAGATGATGATAAATCAGCTGCTACTCCGTTTACAGGGCGAATTTTCATAATTTGTCCACCAACAGTCTTAATAATTTTCCATCCACCGACAGAAGTACCAAGCCCCATTGCGATTGCACAAGATAATTGTACCCAGAACGGGATATCGCTAGAAGTATGATAGTTATTTGCCATAAGAGCCATCGTAATGATTCCCATTGCTTTTTGTGCATCATTCGTACCATGTGTATAAGCTTGTAATGCTGCAGTGAAAACCTGGAATATACGGAAGTTTTTGTTCGTTTTCGTTAAGTTAAAGTTTTTAAAGACTACTTTAAAAATACTGTATACGATATAACCAATAACAAAAGCGACGATTGGTGAAATGATTAAAGCTTCAAGGATTTTTATGAACCCTTTAAAATTTAACGAGCTAAAACCAGCAGCAGCAATTGCTGCACCTGCGATTGAACCAATGATTGCATGCGAAGAACTACTTGGAATACCATAGTACCAAGTAATCAAATTCCAAGCTATTGCCGCAAGCAAAGCAGCTAAAATTACAAGAGAACCATTTGGTAAGGAAAATGGGTCAACGATATCTTTTGTAATCGTTTTTGCTACACCTGTAAATGTCATTGCACCTAAAAAGTTCATAATAGCTGCCATAATAATTGCATGTCTAGGCTTTAGAGCTTTCGTCGAAACAGCTGTTGCAATCGCGTTTGCTGTATCGTGAAATCCGTTAATAAAGTCAAAAGCTAAAGCGCAAATGACTACTAAAACAGTCAGTATCAAGAGTGTATCCATGATCAAACTCCTTACGCGTTCTTCATAATAATTGTTTCTAATACGTTTGCAACGCTTTGACAGCTATCAGCTACTTCTTCTAGCTCTTCATAAATCTCTTTGAATTGAATGATCTTAATTGGATCTTTTTCACGAGAGAATAAGTGCTTAATGGCATGGCGACGGATATCATCACACTGTGATTCGTAATCCTTAATTTTAATTGCATTTGTGCGAATGTCTACTAATTTCTTATTCGACATAAGTTCAACGGAATTTGCAATCTCAATCGCACATTGATTGATTGCTTCCACAAATTTAATCATGTATTCATCTGCCTCTGTAATAGAATACATTTCGAATAAACCTGCACTGTGATCTAATCCGTCTAGTACATCATCCATGCTCATTGCAAGTTGCAGGATGTCTTCACGTTCGATAGGAGTAATAAACGCTTTGTTTAGCTCCATAATGATTTCGTGAATAAATGAGTCACCTTTTGACTCATATTCTTTCATGCGCATAGAAAATTCTTTTAAATCGCTAGCATTTTTAATTTTATACTCCACGAAAAATTGCGCGCCTTCTTTTAAATTTTCGGAAACATTCATTAACATTTCAGAAAATTTATCTTTTTTAGATTTAAAGACCATTATTGTTACCCCCACAAAAGTAATATATGTAAAATATATTGGCTAGTCAATTCTAACAAAAAACTGTCGTTTTTTAAAACATTTTATCGAAAAGTTTACAAAAACTTAACATAACTCACGTTGATGTATTAATAATATTAATAATCAATAATGAATATCTTACTTGTAGAATGTCCTTTTCTTGTAAAAAGTATGAATGTGAAAGAAATACTTTACACTTGGCGAACTACTACGTTATTATAATAAATTTAAAAGGAGGGAGTTTCTTCCTTTTTCTAACGAAAGTGTAAACAAATGAAGGAAGTGAATAAATGAAATTGAACAACACTCATTTCAAGAAAATGCTTGAGTGGTTCAACAGGAGGAAGAAACTGCGCAATACATTATACGTTTTTGGTGGTTTTTTCGTTGCTCTATTTATTGTAGTAAATATAATAATCTCCATTCAAGACATATCCGCATTAAAACAGGCTGTTCCGCAGCCAACACTTATTTATGATGCAAATAAAGAAGTGGCAGCAAAGCTATCTTCTTCCAAGGCGGAAGGAGTTAAAAGAAAAGATATTCCTGATATTATGGTTCAAGCGATTGTAGCAGTAGAGGATAAGAAATTTTTTAATCACCATGGTATATACTATAGCGGGATTATGAGTGCAATATTAAAGAATATTACGGCTGGGGAAGTGGTGGCTGGTGGGAGTACAATTACACAACAGCTTGCCAAAAATGTATTTTTAACGCAAGAACGGACATTCTCACGCAAATTTAAAGAGTATTTTCTTACAAAAAAAATAGAACGTACGTATACCAAAGATGAAATTATTGAAATGTATATGAATCAAATTTATTTTGGTGAAGGAGCTTGGGGTGTAAAAAAAGCGGCTAAATCATATTTCGATAAAGAAGTAAAGGATTTAACAATAGCAGAAGCTGCGACGATAGCAGGATTAATTAAGGCTCCATCAACCTATTCACCATATAAAAATTTTAATAAATCCATTGAAAGGCGTAATGTTGTTTTAGCATTAATGAAAGAACAAGGATATATTACAGAAAATCAATACAAGAAAGAAAAAGAAACAGGCCTTGCATTACGCCGAGGTGTTGATGATAAATACAAAGGAAAATATCCACAGTATGTTGATTATATTGTCCGAGAGGCAATGGAGAAATATGAATTGACACAAAATGAAATTTTAGCCGGCGGATATCGTATTTATACAGAACTTGATCCTCAAAAGCAACAAGCGGTAGAAGATGTTGTGAATAATGATAAATATTTCCAAGGTGGTAATGCAGATCAGCTTATGCAAACAGGAATTGTGTTGATGGATCCGAAAACGGGTGGTGTACCCGCACTTGTCGGCGGGAGGGGGACGTATCAATTTCTACAATTTAATCATGCGACGCAGTTAAAAAGACAACCAGGTTCAACATTAAAACCTCTTGCAGTTTATGTACCCGCATTAGAGCAAGGTTACGAAGTGTATGATGTTTTAAAAGATGAACCACTTAATATAAAGGATTATACCCCTCAAAATAGTGACCATACTTTTCATGGAGATGTTACCATGTATGAAGCAGTTGCAAGGTCTTATAATGTCTCAGCTGTTTGGCTGTTAGAACAAATTGGATTAGAAAAAGGTTTGAAGTCATTAGAGCGTTTCGGTATTCCCTTGCAGGAGGAAGACCGCACTCTCCCTATTGCTCTAGGAGGAATGCATAATGGAACTTCTCCATTTGTAATGGCTCAGGCTTATGCAACATTGGCAAATGATGGAGTACAAATTGAAGGACATGCAATTCGTGAAATACAGAATGCTGAGGGAGAAATTGTAGGGAAATGGTATAAAAAAGAAACCCGTGTAACGAGTGAGAAGGTTGCTCAAAAAATGACGTATTTATTAAAAGGCGTTGTTGAAAAAGGAACGGGCGAAAAAGCAAAGGTGAAAAATATTGATACTGCTGGTAAAACAGGAACTACTCAGCTTGTAGATGGTCCAAGCAGTGGAGCGAAAGACTCATGGTTTGTTGGCTATACTCCGGATCTTGTTGGCGCAATTTGGGTCGGATATGATAAAACCGATAGTGAACATTATGTTTCAGGTGGTAGTCAAATTACAACGACAATGTTTCGAGATATTATGAAAAAGGCTGCCGGAAATTCCGCTCAAAAAGCATTTCAGTTGTCACTAATCTCAGAGGCTGACTATTCAAAACAATTAAAGACAATTGAAGAAGAAAAAAGAAGAAAAGAAGAAGAGAAAAAGCGTCAAGAAGAAGAAAAACTGAGAAGAGAACAACAAAAAGAGTGGATTGATAAAGTGAAAGAGTGGATTCCATTTTTGTAAAAATAAAAAGCGGCGAATGATTATGAGGCCACTGAAAAACATACGTTTTTCAGTGGCCTCGATTTTTTATGAACTGAAAGTTTTTTCAACAGGTGTAGTATTATTCATTGAGACGAACGGTTGCCTTGGAATGAGATTGTGAATTGTAAATAATCGAAATTGTTCCTTTACTGAGTGGCTCATAAGGTAGGTCCTCTTCATATCGTCCAGTATTTTTATTGTGAATAGATAATATGATTTCATCGATTTTCTGGTTTTTATATTGTTCTTTAATCTTTTTTGCAATCCGGTCCAGATCATGATGAGAAGAAGCTTCTGTAATCATCATCCCTTTGATAACTCTTTTTTCTTGAGATGAAGATAATTGGGGTACTGTATTTGGTGTTGCATATAGCAGTTTATATGGTGCTATACTACTGTTCTCTGCTGCTTTTGATGTAGAAGTGTATTCTAAAGTTAAAAAGAGTCCTGAACATAAAATGATGCATGACATAAGGGCGATCCAAAAGCGAATTGGCAATAAGACTTTCATTTTCATCCCTCTTTCATATCATTGTCTTCATTATCTATCATACAAAATAAGCATTAAGCTAGAGTAAATTTGAAGTAAAGAAAAGTAAAGAAGGAGATTAAGTATTTCACATATAGACAGATTGAAAAAACGAGATAAAACCTTTCCTTTTAGGTAGGAGAGAGTATCTGTCCATGCATAGAAGCGGTAGCCTCATGCCGTATGAAACCAAAAGGAGAAAACGAGTAGGAATCTCTTTTTATTTTCATAGCCATGACTTATATGTCGGAAAAACAAAATGAATATATATAGAATGGATAGTCGCTAGTTATTTCTTACTGTGTATACTGAGTTTGGAATAGAGGAAGAGACATTGTTTAAGCGTGTGCTTACAGCTAGAGTGGTTATATTGATATGTTGAAATAAAGTGAAACCTTAATCAGTGGGGGTTTTCCTCATCCCCCACTGATTATTAGCCCTCACCAATCGGGCCTTTACGGGCAGTTTATCTCCCACCTAACTTCTTTAGAAAAGCGGAAGCGGCTCACTCAGAATCGCAGGACGTTGGAACCCCCGACAGAGAGGCGCTTTTTGCCTCGTCCGAGGGGGCGAAACGACCGGAGATTCTAGCCGCTAGAGCTGGACTTTGCTCCCACCGAATTTTGAGGTGGGAGTATTACTGCCCGTTAGTGCGGGATAAATGAAAGAGTTGAAGAGACAGTGAGCCCTAATGAAGTTTTATAGTATTTCCTATGAAAGAGGAAAGGGAATTATAATACATGTTGGTTAGGGGACAAAATAGTGAAGAACTTGGGTCCTGTGCTGGAAGTTAATGAATCGTATATTTTGAATGTATTCACTTAATTATATCAGTGGGGCTTCATCCCCACTGATGGAAGTTTCTCTTTACTTTTAGGAAAAAACTATAAGCTCGGTATTTTTTTTGTTAACGGAATTGAGATGATAAAAGTTGTGCCATTTTCATTACTAGAAACTTTTAAAGTTCCATTGTGATTTTGAATGATTTTTTTTGTTACGCATAATCCGAGTCCAGTTCCTGCATCTTTTGTAGAGAAGAATGGATCAAAGATATATTCTTGAATCGCTGGAGGGATACCGGTTCCGTTATCTTGGAAAGTAATGCGAGCAAAATTATCTAAGCGATGACTAGCGATTCGAATGGAAAAAGGTTTATCACTTTTTGCATCCACAGCATTTTGAAATAAGTTTAGGAAAACTTGAACGAGCTCATGTCGATCAATATTCACTAATATGTCTTCTAAATCGGAGGATAAATTATATTCAATAGAAATGTTATGCAAAAATACTTCACTAGCTAGTAGTTGTTGGATATATTCACGTAAAAAAGTATTGATGGGAAAGGGCTCTCTTTTAAATTCGTGTGCTTTGGAAATAGATAAAAATTTAGTGATGATACTATTTGCACGATCTAATTCAGGAATGAGCAAATTTTGAAAAAGTTCTTTATTAGAAGGTGAGACACCTTCTTGTAAAAATTGCAAATAACCGCGTACTGTTGTAAGTGGATTACGAACTTCATGTGCAATTCCAGCTGCAATTCGACCAGCTAATGCGAGTTTTTCAGCATCGCGCTCGGTATTTAAATAATGAAAGACGCTAATCACACGGAAAATATCTCCATTATAATCACAAATAATGCGATTGTTACAAATACCGTAGTTCACGTCTAATACTTCTTCGTTGTAAATTTCTTGTCCGCTTCGTAATGTTTCTAAAGCTTTAATTTTTTCTTCTGGTAAGTTTAATAATTGTTGGATGGGTTTACCTATTATATCATTGCGTACTACGCCAAAATCATCTGCTGCAGATTGATTGCATAATGTAATGATACCTTTATTTTCAATGAAAGTGACATGGTGCGAAAATGCATCAAAAATATGGACAAAGTGCTTTTCAAGTTGTTCAAATAGAAATAAGGAATCACAATTTAGTACAAAGTTTGATTCTATATCTTCTTTTGGTATGTGAGTAATGGAATGAGAATTCCCTTTTTTATGTAATTGTAAACCTAGTTGTGAGTTTTCATATGTAAAATGATGTGGTAATTGATTCACCAACTGCTCATAAAACTGTACTTTTTTTTCTAATTCTTTTATTTGCTTTTCATGAGATAAAGTAGTATCCTCTTGAATCATAAATAACTCCTCAATTTAAAAATTCTTCCATCTAGTATATCATATTTTATAAAGATGCTCTTGAAGAAAATTGAAACTTTGTTCCGTAGGCTCAAGCGTTTGTTATCTTTAATTAGGTGTGTGCTGATTAATAGAAATAGGATAAGGAGGGGTAAGAGTGATTTCTATTGGATTAACAGGATGGGGAGATCACGATTCTTTATATACAGATTCATATGAAAATAGAAATAAGTTGCGAACATATAGTGAGTATTTTCCTATTGTTGAAGTCGATAGTTCGTTTTATGCTATGCAACCAGTTCGAAATTATATGAAATGGGCTGGGGAAACGCCAAAAGATTTTTCGTTTGTTGTTAAAGCGTATCAAGGGATGACGGGACATATGCAAGGAGAGATTCCATTTTCAAATGTCGATGAGATGTTTGAAACATTTAAACAATCGATTGTTCCCCTGCAAGAAGCACATAAATTAAAGACGATATTATTTCAATATCCACCTTGGTTTGATTGTCAAAAGAAAAATGTAGACTTACTTCGTTATACAAAAGAAAAAATGGAAGGATTACCATGTGCCATAGAATTCCGAAATCAAACGTGGTTTCATCCTAATATGCATGATAAAACATTACAATTTTTAGAACAGGAAGAGTGGATTCATACGATTTGTGATGAACCACAAGCTGGAATTGGTTCTGTTCCACTAGTATTAGAAGCAACGCATTCAGAAACGGCACTGATTCGATTTCATGGGCGCAATATTCATGGGTGGCTTGATAAAGGAGAAAATTGGCGAGCAGTTCGTTGTTTATATCGCTATAACAAAATAGAGCTTGAAGAATGGGTGGAACGATTAGGGAGATTGCAGAAGAAGACGAAGAACATATATGTTTTATTTAACAATAATTCAGGTGGAGATGCTGCGGATAATGCCAAGCAACTTATGCAAATGATGAATATTACATATGGAGAACCAAAGCCGGAACAGCTCAATTTATTTGAATAAATATAAAGTGAAACTTTAAATCAGTAGGGGATTCTTCATTGATTATTAGCCCACACCAATTAAGTTTTTACAGACAGTAATAAAATAAAAAGAAAAACACTGTACAAACAGGGGGAATGTACAGTGTTTTTCTATATGAAAAAGAGGGGTAACAATGTTACTGAGCGTTTGGTTGATTCATCAATTGTTGGCTTCATAATAAATGATAATGGTTATCATTATCATTGTCAATAGTTTTTCAGAAATAAAATAAAAAAATATTTTATCCTGCATTAATGGGTACTAAGACCTCAGCTTAAGATTCAGAGAGAAACAAGGAAGATAGGTAGGGGCAGTTCAATTTGTATACGTAAATAAAAATAAGAGTCTAGGTAAAAAGTGGGAAAGTTAGGAGGATATATAATGGATTATGTACGCAGCAAGGGAAGAAATTGAAAAAGAACAGCTACTAACGCTGTTCTTTTTCAATTACATATTGTTGTAGATCAAATGGAGTTATTTCTTGAATAAACTCTCTTGAGATAAGAGATTGAACGAGTGTGCTTTCTGAAATTGTAGTACCTGTTTTCTTTTGATAGGCTTGTTTTAACAATCCAAGTTTTTCTGCAGTTTCTTTTGGTAATTCAATTGTGAATGTGTTCATAATTTCTCCCCCTTATTACTAGAGTACCACTACAAAATAGGAGAAACAAGAATATGAAATATAAAAAAGGTTACCAAGTTTAAAGTTGGTAACCTTTTTTATGTATAAGAATGTATATTCTTTTATGCAATACCGATATACTTTAAAGTTTTTGATGGGGTGCTATGGTCAAAGAAGTGTTGTAAAAATGCAATGTCAACACCAGATTTGTATGCACAATATCCCCAAGTTTTGCGAAGTGTATGTGAGCTAATCCCTTCTAAACCAACTTCTTTTGCAGCTTTGTTTAAAATATACCATGCATGCTGTCTTGTAATGGATTTTGTTCCTTTTTGCGATTTCAATAAAGGTTCATTTCGTTTCCACGTTTTACGTTCTCTCATATAATCTTCGATTGCATGCTGTAAGTCTTCGTTTACAGCAAACCATTTATGTTTTTTTACTTTTTCATTGTAAAATAAAATGGAGTGACGAACATTTTCATTTTCATCGATAACATCACCGACTTTTAATTGTAAAATCTCACTTACTTTTAGACCAGAATTTACAGCTAATACGAATAGTAAGCCATCACGTTTCGAAGATTGTAAAAGTATATTTTTGATTTTTTCTAATTGTTTTTCGTTTTGAATAGGTTGTCCTGCTTGTTTCATTTCACGCACTCTCCTCTTTTGTATGTGTAAAGGAAAGGATTAACTTGTCTATTACTATAAAGGGAGAGTGTGAATTTCATGTGAACTCCTCGTGAAATTAAGACAAATTATTTGACTTCTTTTACTTTTTGTAAATCGAAATAAAAGACGACACTATTATCTGTATTATAAACACCATATTCGGCATGATGAAGTTCTAAAATGTTTTTTACAATAGATAGACCAAGTCCAGTTCCACCAGTATGACGGCTACGGGAAGCGTCTAGACGATAGAAGCGATCCCATATTTTTTGCAAACTTTCGTCTGGAATTGGATTACCAGTGTTCTCAATTTCTACTTTTACCTTTTGTTCATTTTCGATGACGCGAATACGAATCGCTTTGCCGTCAGGTGTATAGCGAATTGCGTTGCTGAGTAAATTTACAACAACTTGCTCAATGCGGTTGCGATTTGCCTTAACATATATAGAAGGATTTGCATCGATTTCTACTTGTAATTGTTTTTCTTCCATACTAAATAATAGCTTCGTATACACTTGTTGAACAAGTTCACCGATTGAAAAAGAATTCATTTCTAGTTTATACGTGCCAGATTCTAGTTTTGCTAATTCTAACATTTCGACGATGAGTCGATTCATGTTTTCGGTTTCCTCTAAAATAACATCTGTATAGTAAGTAGTATCTTTGCTGACACCATCTTTAATCCCCTCTGCAAAGCTTCTAATCACACTCAGCGGTGTTTTTAATTCATGGGATACGCCAGAAATAAATTCCTTTCTCGTTTTTTCTAATTGGCGTTCTCGTTCGATATCTTGTTGTAATTTTGTATTTGCAACATTTAATCGATCTATCCGATCTTTTAAGTTTACTGATAATGTATTAATGCTACTAGATAAACCGCCAATCTCATCATCTGCTGAAACTGGTAATTTTTCAGTGAAATCAAAATTAGCCATTTTTTTTGTAACACGATTCATTTTAATAAGCGGTTTAACAATGATTTTTGAATAATAAAAGGATAACAAAATAATAACAAGAAATACGATAATTAAAGCATAAACGTAATAATCTTTTAAAACGAGCATTGCTTCATTAACAGGCTGTAAGGAGGTCATTGCGAAAGCAAATTCTTTAATCTCTCCTTTTTCAATAACTGGCTGCACAAAAATTTGACTTTTGACTTCATCGTCCCCACCTATTGTATAAGTAGTCAATTTGTTTGAATTTGTTTTACCGAGTATAACAGACAGTTCCCAATGTTGAACGCCTTGTAAAGTTTCCAAGTTATTCGCAAGGCGAATGTCATTTTTTGATGGTAGGTGTATTTTAGATACAGTACCTTGAAATTTATGAATGCCAAGTTTTGCGTCTTTTGTATACCTGTTTCTTTTTAAAGCGCCCCAATCGATATCAAATAATTTAAAGTCAGAAATGATATTATCATTTTGCCATGAATTATAGCGATTTGTTAGTGTAACAGGAATAATCACGTTTTTCTTTAAAATACCTTCTATGAGGAGGACATCATTCACCTTTAACTGTAGGTTCATAAATTTCGTGTATTCATCGTTTGTTAAAATGTTGTTGAGTGGAATTGAATATGTTTTATTTGATTCATCTACAATTTCAATATAGTAATTATTTTCATCTTTTATAATTCCATATGGATCTAATAAAACAACGTCAGCGTTTGTTTTTTCATGAAATTCTTGTTTGAGTTTTCTTATTTCCTCAAATGTTTTATCACTTTTTTCATAACTTGATAAAAACTTTTCAAAAGCAGTTTGAACGGTTTGAACCTTCTTATTAATATAAAATTTTTCTAAAAACAACGATTGTCCTACGAAAAAAAGGAGGAAGGTCACCGTAAATAATGTTGATGTTAATAAAAATAGTTTAAAGACAATACTTCTTTTTTTCACTTCTTCACCTCACAACAGAGTGCTCGCATAAATATTTTCTTTATTATAACAAACGATAAAAGACAGTAGGGACTAAAAATCTGTCTCTATATGGAGCGGTTTTTTATAAAAAGTCATATAAGCTAGATAGTTAATTTAGAATAGGATAAGAAAAAAAGAACTCGCCAGACGTATGACAAGTTCTTTTGTGCATTATTGTTGGATCGCAGCATCTAAAGCGATTTCAATCATTTCGTTGAACGTAGTTTGACGCTCTTCAGATGTTGTTTCTTCTCCAGTGAAAATGTGGTCACTTACTGTTAATACAGATAATGCATTTACACCGTATTTCGCTGCTAATGTATAAAGTGCAGTTGTTTCCATTTCTACAGCTAATACACCGTATTCACCAAGTTTTTTCACCATATCCATACTTTCACGATAGAACACATCAGCTGTTAAAACATTACCAACTCGAACGTGTAATCCTTTTTCTGTTCCAGCGTCATACGCTTTCTTTAAAAGATCAAAGTTTGCTGCTGGTGCAAAGTCAAATCCAGGGAATGTTAAACGGTTCATGTTAGAGTCTGTACAAGCAGTCATTGCAATAATTACGTCACGCACTTTTACATCTTTTTGAATCGCTCCACATGTACCTACGCGAATTAAATTTTTCACTCCATAGCTTTGGATTAATTCGTTTACATAAATAGAGATGGACGGAACCCCCATACCTGTCCCTTGAACAGAGACACGTTTTCCTTTATAAGTTCCAGTGAATCCTAACATGCCACGTACGTTATTATAGCAAGTTACATCCTCTAAAAATGTTTCTGCAATATATTTTGCACGTAGTGGATCGCCAGGTAGTAAAATAGATTCAGCAATTTCACCTTGTTTTGCTTCAATATGAACGCTCATAAAAATCCTCCTTATTATGTATAGATATAAATTAACATCATCTGCATTATACACTAGGAATCCTGCCAATTAAAATCTTTTTCTTGTTTGTAGTATATACAAGATACACTGTTTTCAGTAATTCGTTATTCGTTTCCCGATTTATGGTTATTCTTTCTTTAAGTGGAAACTTTCCTTTATTTTATAGAGGATTTTTATAGGAAAAATAGAATGAATTTTGTAACAATATTCTATTTACAGGCATAGTTGTATGAATTGTTTCACGACTTATAAAAAGTATAGCAGGTGATGATTTGAAAAATCTTGTCATTGGAATAGTTGCTTTACTACTTATTGTAGCTGGTGGATTCTACATGCAAAAGTTTAAAGGAACAACAGAAACAGCAGGGGACATTCGAGAAGTAAAATGGGAGATGAAAAATAGAATAGGAAATGAAAAAATAGATATTACATTTCAACTGTTTAATAAAAATAAAAATGAGATTCGTGGAGTGAACGATCGTATTAGAGCGATTATTGTGGACGAGCAGTTAAAGGAAATTCAGCAAATCAACCCTGCATTTGCTGGAAATGGGTCTTATAAGCTAGCTTCAAAAGGAACGAAAGGTAAAGCTTATACGGTTTTCTTATATGAGGATCATGGTAAAACAGAACAGTCCTTTTCTAAGAAAAATTTTGGGGAAGAGGAAAAAGAGAAGAAACAAAAGAATTTAATAGAAGACACAGTGCTTACAAAAAAAATTGGCGATTACCAAATGTCGCTTTTATTTGGAGCGTTACACCCAAATGAAGCAGCTACACTTACATTTCAATTGCAAATGAAAAAAGGAGCAAGGGTGAAATTCGGCTCGAATACTGGGGAACAGGGGGCGCTTTATATAGTCGATGAAAAACGAGAACATTTTTTATATGCAGTCCCTGTAAATGAAGAAGAGCAACTACAGTATCGTATTACTTTCCCAGAAGAAGGAATATATAAAATATGGGGTACATTTTATATAAACGGAAAAAAGTATGAAAAAGAGTTTATCCTCCAAGTTCAGAAACGAAAAAGCAGCTAGTGATACTAGCTACTTTTTCGTTTTCCTATTAATTTTGTTACAGCAAGCATTGTAATTGGTAAGGAATGATTTTTGCGGAATGCTAAATATTTGCCGCTCCACGTAGGCTTATATTTTTCTTTAAAGTGCCGTAAACCGCTAAAACTATACGTATAACGAACGTTATTGAAAATTGCTGCTGCGACGCGCTCGGACCAGAAAGATTGTGTAGATAGACCAACATTAGAGAGCGGAGCCATACCGATATTGAAAGAATGATAATCGTTTTCTTTTGCCCATTGGAATAAATGGATGAAAATCGCATCCATAATTCCACCAGGTGCATCAGGGTAATAGCGCATTAAATCAACAGAAAGTTCACCAGCTTGGTAAACAGGCATAAAGGTTGTAAATGCGATGATTTTTCCTTCAGCATCAGATAAAGTTGCAATAGGGGCACGATTTATATAGTCACGATCAAAGTATCCAAGAGAAAAACTTTTTTCTTTTTTTCCTCCAAGCCAAGCATCTGAAACTTTTTTTAATTCCTCATATAACTCGTCTGAAAATGGTGGTTGATGAATGGAAAATGTATAACCTTCACGCTCAAAGCGGTTAAGAGTTGCACGTAATCCAGCACGTTTTTTACCTGATATAGTAAAGGTATTTAAATCAACAACAGCCTCTTCACCAAGTTTAAAGAAGTTATAGCCAAAATCATGATATAAGCTCATCCATTTACTTTCAATTTGATAGAAAACACAAATGTATCCAAAGCGATCTGCTTCAGCTAGAAATTCTTGTAGTACCGTGCGGAAAGAAGACGGATCGCCAATTGGATCACCGAGTATAACAAGACGTTTTCCTGTTGTTGAAAATAAAAGAAGTGCTTTTCCGTCGCTACTGAAGAAAAATTGTTTATCTCCTAAAAAACCTAAATGGCTTAGTACATTTCCGCCATATTCATCTAAGAAGTTTTGCAAACGTTTATCGTTTGCTGGTTGCCCAGGAAATACACTACGGTAGCGATTTGCAATAAGGGAACCGATAAGTAAAAAGGTTGGGACAAAGAAAGCTGCTGCAAGTGCGCTACGTTTTACTTGTGTAATATTACGAACAACAAAATCAGGTTTAAAAGCTTCCTTTGCTCCAGCAAATAAAATACCTAGGTTTTTGTACAAATATAATGTTAGTAATAAAAATATAAATACTTTGACTACATCAGAGAGTGATACTTCCATTTTCTCACGCACAAATCTTTTACGGAGCATATATAATACTGCCAGTACAATTAATAAAATAAAAGTCTCTTCAATATCAATTCCTTTTAATGTGTTAAAGATTGCTGCTCCAATTAAAGAAACAATCGTCATATAGTAGGAGCGTTTCGTTCCGTAATAAATCCCTCGTGATAGAATTAGAAGAAGGATACCAAAGGTTAAAGATAAGCTAAAAGAAAATTGAATGAGATGTTTTGGAGCTAAAATATGTAACGCGTGAGCACGGTTTATGCTTGTTGGTAAAATGGTTGATAAGATAACCATTAAGCCAGCAAAAACGGTTAATGCAGCGGATGCCCATGATCCTAATTTCCCTAAAAAATCACGTTGCAATGTCCAAATGACACCTGTTGTTTCTAAAGCAGGTGCGATAAATGGTTTATCTTCAATCTTTTTCAGTGCAGCTCCTGTCATTTCAAAAGCTGCAAAAATTAAACCGAGGCAAAACGGTAAAATATAGTATACAAGGCGGTATAGTAACATAGCGGGCAGTAATACGCCTGTATCAATACCGTATTGTCCTAAACCAGTCAAAAAGACAAGATCAAATGAACCAAGACCACCTGGTACAAGACTAACAACGCCAGCTAAAGCCGCAATGACATAAACTCCTAAAAACTTCCGGAAATCGATCTCAATTCCAAATAATATTAAAATAACATACATGACGATACCGGCAGATAGCCATTCCACTAAAGAAACAATGGAGTATAAAACAGTTGGGTTTTTCTCTTCCTCTTGTCCGTCTACGTTTTTTTGTTTTCGATTTTTAAGTTTAGAAAACCCGATATATATCGGTACAAAAAGAGCAAAGAAGACGAGTACAGGCCATAGCCAAGGTTTTTCATGCAGAATAAAACGTGTATCTAGTATTCCGATAAGACCGAGGAACGAGAGAAGGGCTAATCCGTTAATAAAGGCGGTTGTCATCCAAGCGATACTTTTGATAAGTTTACCATTCTCTTTTACGTGAGGCCGATATAACATTGTTCGTACGCCCGCTCCAACAAGGCCACCAAAGCCGAGAAATCCATTTAACGTGTTTGCAGTCCATGAAACCCGGAAAATCTTTTGAATAGGTACATCTGCTTTTAAATAGCGGAGCATAACAAAGTCATAAAAGAACATTGTTGAAACAGCAAATGCACCGAGCGTAATAGCTAAAAAGACTCCTCCAGTTGGAATGTTTTTAATTGTTTCAATTGCTTCTCGAAATGAAATACCAGATAATTCTTTTCGAGCTTGAAAGAATACAATTGTCAAGACAACAAATGGGAAAATAATTTTTCCGATTTGTAAGAAACGTTTCCACGAAAACGACATAAATACAACTCTCCTTGCATAAGAAAACTGAGACAATATTCTTATTATGACAAACTTCATGAAAAATAAAAAGGTAAATTGCAGGATATAAAATCTATTTTTTATATAAATATGGAAATATCATATATATTTTAATAAGAATTAATGAAGAATTAAAATTTTGTTTATTCAGAAAAATGAGTTAAAATAAAACAAAATAAGGAAGAGAGGTAAAGAGGATGGTTATAATAGGTTACGCAGGCTATGAGCTAGAAAAAGCACAACCTAATACGTCAGAAGATTTCTTTAATCGATCTGAAGTAACTTATATGTTGAATGAACAAGAAAAAACATTTTCTGTATTATATGTCCGTTATTTTGAAGAAATTTTGCAAGAAATTACTCCGTTTGAAGGAAATCCAGTTTTTAAAATAGAAGAACAAGACATATATTTACGTGATATCGTTGCTCTAGCTTGTTTTGTTAAAAATAAAGAACTTCGTGGGCAAAAGCGTGTGTATATTAATGGAATAGAAGATTTTCAAAAATATTTTGATGATAAGACAGTGGTAAAAGTACAAAACATAATGGCTGAGTTACATAAAAATAAAAAAGTAGAAATAGCGTAAAATGGCAAAGGAGAGAAAAGGGTATGTCTAATTCAATGGTTGAAAATCAAACGCATCAAATTTCGGGATTTTTAGAAGAGGTTATTACTTTAATGACTGATTTTGTAAATTATCATACATTACCTTCTTTATTAGAAGAGTCACCAGAAGGTAATAAGCATTATTATGAAGGTTTGTTATCGGCGTTAAGACGATTACTTGTATTTTGTGAAGAAGGATTGGATGCGTGCCTTGTTTTATTAAGTAGTCAACCATTTCGAAAAGCGGCTGCTGAGAAAACATTATATAAAATCTACCATCAAGTAATTGCTGAATTCTTTTCACCAAAGAGTGATCAATGGTATGAAAATAGTCGCTCAGCATATACAGGAAAAAATTCCATTGCTTTTCAGCAAGTACCACCTTACTCAATTGAAAAAGTAATGCAAGAATTAGAAGGTAAGTTTCAAACAATGCGTGAGGAATTGGAATATTATGAAACGGACTATCAAACGAAGATGTTACACAAGTATTAAAATAAGATTGAAAGAAACCTATAGATGGGAGAGAGGATCCGGCCGTGGATAGAAGCGGTCAGATCCTTTTTTAATCCCATGCGATGTGAGAACAGAAGGAAAGAAAGAGTGAAGGATTCTTTTGCTGTTTTGTACGGTATATACAATGCGGGAACTGAATATAGTTAAAGTGGATAGCATCAAGGAGGTGTCGCGTTGTATGAACCAGCAAAGTGTATTTACAGATTACTTTCATGAAGTAGAAAATTGGTGTGAAAGTGTTCTTCACGTACTAGATAGTCGTGCAACTGAAGTGTATGACGTTCATATGCTTGCCTATAAAATCCAAATACTATTAGACCGTATGAAAGAAAATGAATATGAAACAGATGCTGAATTACTGTATGAGATAAGTGAAGATGTGGAGCACATTCAAAATCATTTACAAGAAGTATTTATGTACGAAAATGAACAATATGAATTGTACGAAAGAGCGTATACGGAACGATCTGTTCCGATTGGAGGTCACACGCTCCCGCCGTTACCCTATCCATACAATGCTCTAGAACCATATATTTCTCGAGAAATTATGATGCTGCATCATGATAAGCATCATCGTAGTTATGTAGAAGGACTGAATAAAGCAGAAAAAATGATGGAAGAAGCAAGGAAAACAAACAAATTTGATTTAATAAAGCATTGGGAAAGGGAAGCGGCTTTTCACGGTTCAGGCCATTATTTACACACGATATTTTGGAATAACATGAAAAAAGATGGGGGCGGAAGTCCAAGAGGTGCATTATCTCGACAAATTGAGAAAGATTTTGGAAGCTTTTTACGTTTTCAAAAGCATTTTACAGAAGCTGCATCGAAGGTAGAAGGATCTGGATGGGCGATTCTTGTGTGGGTACCTCGTTCGGGAAGATTAGAGATTTTACAGAGTACCCTTCATCAATTATTCACACAGTGGGATACGATACCGTTACTTGTGCTTGATGTATGGGAACATGCATATTACTTGCAGTACCAAAATCGAAAAGATGAGTACATTAAAAATTGGTGGAATGTTGTAAATTGGCCAGATGTGGAAAAAAGATTTGAAAGTGCGAAGCAGCTTGAGTGGACACCGTACTAGACGCATATTTGTGCGTCTTTTTTGCTGGTATAGAATAGAATGTTTCGTTCATATTTTATAGGGCCAAGCATACACTTGTACAAAAAGTGCCAAAAGGACGTGGTGGGGGAATATGAGACGAACTTGGATTGTAATTGCACTTATTGTAATGTGTGCAAGTATTATACCGATTCATACATATGCACAAATGAATGATGTAAGCGCCCATAATGCCGTATTGATGGAAGAACATTCGGGTCGAATTTTATATGGAAAATTAGAACATGAACCACAGAAGATTGCTAGTATCACGAAAATTATGACCGCCTTACTTGCTGCTGAATCAGGAAGAATGAAAGAAGCTGTACCTATTAGCGATAAAGCTGTTCGAGTAGAGGGTTCGGCAATTTATTTAAAACCTGGAAACAAAGTGCCGCTAGAAGATTTAGTTTATGGTTTAATGCTTCGTTCAGGTAATGATGCAGCCCAAGCAATTGCTGAAAATGTGGGAGGAAGCATGGAAGGATTTGTGTATTTGATGAATGAAAAAGCGAAACAAATCGGAATGGAAGATACACATTTTTCAAATCCACATGGTTTAGATGGGGATGGTACGCACTATTCGTCTGCATACGATATGGCACTTTTGACACGCTATGCAATGGGGAATGAAACGTTTCGGAAAATTTTTGGAACAAAAACATATCAATCGAAAGCATGGGATTACCCGTGGAAAAACAAGCATAAACTTGTAACATCTTATTATGAATTTGCGACAGGAGGAAAGACGGGGTTTACAAAAAAAGCTGGGCGTACACTTGTTACAACAGCTTCGAAAGATGGATTAGATTTAATTGTAGTGACGCTTAATGCATCTAATGATTGGGACGACCATATGTATTTGTTTGATCAGGGATTTAAACAATATGAGTTAACGAAAGTTCTAGAGCAAGGAGCGCTCTCTGGACTGAAAGAAAAGAAGTATACAAATCACGTTTATACCAAAAATGATTTTTCTGTACCTTTAACAGTTGATGAGAAAAATGAAGTTTTATTAAAAGTTGAACTTGATAAAAATGTAAAGTTAAAAGATGGAGAAAAAATAGGGAAAACAAGTATTTATGTAGGTAACGAGAAAGTAGGCGAGCGCAATTTATTTTATAGCAAACGAAAGCTAGTTGCCACAACTGGAGTATATTGGAATGATGTGAGAGAGATTTTTTCTCATATGTTAGGTGTTAGAACAGATGGTTAACCTCGTATGGGTGGCGATGGCGATCATTGGGATTGTATATGCGATGGTGAACGGAACGATGGAGGAAGTGAATAAAGCAGTTTTTGAAGGATCGAAAGATGCAGTAACAATTTGTATTGGGCTGATTAGTGTTTTAGTCTTTTGGCTAGGTTTAATGAAAATTGCTGAAGAGGCAGGTTTATTAAAGAAATTAGTCTCATTTTTTATGCCGGTCGTGAAAAGGTTGTTTCCAGAAGTACCAAAAGACCATCCTTCGATGGGGTTTATTTTATCAAATATGATGGCAAATTTTTTTGGATTAGGAAATGCAGCGACGCCACTTGGTATTAAAGCCATGGAACAGCTTAAGGAACTGAATGGGGGAAAGGATTCGGCAAGTCGTTCTATGGTGACATTTTTGGCTTTAAATACATCTGCAATTACATTGATACCGACTACTGTAATTTCAATTCGGATGACGTATGAGTCGGCGAACCCGACTGAAATTGTTGGTGTTACGTTTATTGCACAAGTATTATCGATGATTGGAGCGATTTGGATTGACCGCTATTTTTACCGAAGACGGAGTAGAAAGGGGCGGAAAAAATGAGTATTGTTAATACAATTTCATTATGGGTGATTCCATGTGTTATTGGTTTTATTCTATTGTATGGGACGATAAAAAAAGTTCCAACGTACGAATCATTTGTAGAGGGCGGAAAAGAAGGAATCCAGATTGCTATTTCTATTTTACCATTTATGGTAGGGATGCTTGTATCTATTTCTATTTTCAGGGCATCAGGGGCGCTAGATGCTATGATTTCCGTCATGAAGCCAATGTTAGATATGATTCACGTGCCGGCAGAAATTGTGCCGCTTGCGCTTATACGTCCCATTTCTGGCTCTGCAGGATTAAGTATTACTACAGATTTAATTGCTACATATGGGCCGGATTCATTTATTGGTAGGCTTGCTTCCACGATGCAAGGAAGTACAGATACAACGTTTTATATTTTAACAGTGTACTTCGGAGCTGTTGGGATTCGTAAAATGGGAGATGCCTTAAAGGTAGGATTGTTTGCAGATTTAATTGGGATTATTTGTTCCATTGTGTTCGTTTCTTTATTGTTTCAGTAATCGGTATTCATTTTTTGCGTCAATTCGCTTATAATACGTATACGACCGCTATTAAGAGTAGGCTTAATAGTGGTTTTTTTGTGGAGTATTTTTGACAAAATAATGAACTTTTGTTGTGAACAACTGTATGAACGTAAACAATAATAAAGGATAAAAGTAGCATTCGACCTTTAAAAGTTTGCACTATAGCTATGTTGTTTATGATAGACGAGGAAAATCGCTTTAAACCTTAGGCGGTTGCCAAGTCTTTCTAATGAAGGTAAGATAAATTTGAGGTGAATTAAGGAAATGGAACGATTACAAAAAGTGATTGCGCAAGCTGGAATTGCGTCAAGAAGAAAAGCTGAAGAGCTTATTCAGCAAGGAAAAGTGAAAGTTAACGGTAAAGTAGTGACTGAGTTAGGAACAAAGGTAACTCCTCAAGATAAAGTAGAAGTAAATAATATTCCTCTTGAAAAAGAAGAACCTGTGTATTTCTTACTATATAAACCAACTGGTGTTATTTCGAGTGTGTCAGATGACAAAGGAAGAAAAGTTGTTACAGACTTTTTCCCTGAAATCACACAGCGTCTATTCCCAATTGGTCGTTTAGACTATGATACGTCTGGCGTACTCCTTATGACCAACGATGGTGACTTTGCAAACATATTAATGCATCCAAAATATAAAGTTGAGAAAACATATGTTGCAAAAGTAAAAGGACCATTAACAGGAGAGAAAATTCGAATGTTAGAAAAAGGTGTTGTATTAGAAGATGGAAAGACAGCGCCTGCACGTGTGAAAATTCTTTCTTGGGATAAACGTAAAGAGATGGCAATTGTTCAATTAACGATCCATGAAGGACGTAACCGTCAAGTTCGCCGCATGTTCGAAGCGCTTGGCTGTAAAGTAATGAAATTAAAACGTGAACGTTATGCTTTCCTAGAAGCAGGAAGCTTACGTCCTGGTGATGCGAGAGAGTTATCACCTCATGAAGTAAAACAACTACGGGCGCTTGCTTCTACAAAACCAAGATAAGTGGTAAAGTCAAACTTTCATCCGTGGGGAGTGTTATCTCCCGCGGGTGATTATGGATATATACATGAAAATAAACAAATGCTCGAAGTAAGGGACAAGTTAGTAGTTACAGAAATTGTTTACATACAAATTCATCGAAGAGAGGGGAGCGAGTATGAATAAGAATCGCTTACTATTTCGCATTGTTATTTTGCTTATTTTAAGCGTAGCAGTAGGATTTACACTCTATCAAGGCTTTTTTGTTGATAAGGAAAAAATGCAAATTGGGAAAAAAGCACCTAACTTTGTTGTTACAGATCTAGAAGGAAAGAAAATTGAGTTGGATGACCTGAAGGGAAAAGGAGTATTTTTAAACTTTTGGGGAACGTGGTGCAAGCCGTGTGAAAAAGAGATGCCTTATATGAATGAATTATATCCTAAATATAAAGAAAAAGGCGTTGAAATCATTGCGTTAGATGCAGATGAAACGAATATTGCAGTGAAAAATTTTGTGAATCAATATGGATTAAAGTTTCCTGTTGCAATTGATAAAGGGCAAGAAATAATCGGTACATATGGCGTGGGCCCACTGCCAACATCATTTTTAATTGATAAAGACGGAAATGTAATTGAAAAAATTACGGGTACACAAACGAAGGATCAAATAGAGGGATATTTAAAGAAGATTACTCCTTAATAAAGAAAGCCTTTACATAATGTGATAATCAATGTGTTTGCTAGGTGAAGGTGCTTTGCTTCGTCTTAGTACCTCTATTGAAAATTCTGAGTATTGCGGTAACTTGCGGTTGCAGGATACAATGATAAATAGAAACAAGAGGCGGTGAGAATATTGGAACAGATAAAGTGTGAATGTGGGCATGTAAATCCAATTGGTACAATTTTTTGTGAAGCTTGCGGTAAACCTTTTGAAAATAAGGAAGATACGAGATTACTAGATATGCGATATGAGGGAAGTGCTCGGCGTTCTCTTACTCATACGAAAACGATCGTGGATAAGATTTGGAGCTTCTTTTCTTCTGTTAAAGTAGGAGTATGGCTTATTGTTATCACTCTATTAGCATCGGCAGTTGGTACTATATTTCCGCAAGAAATGTACATACCTCCAGGTGTCACGCCGAGTGAATATTATGAACAGGAATATGGTTTTCTAGGACAACTATATTATCAATTAGGTTTTAATAAGTTATATAGCTCATGGTGGTATATGATTTTAATTGCTTCAATTGGTGTATCACTTGTGATATGTAGTTTAGATCGTGTAATTCCGCTTTATAAAGCTTTAAAAAAGCAGGGGGTAAAAAGACACCCAAGTTTTTTAAAGAGGCAACGGTTGTACGGGACCGGCTCTCCGAAAGAGGGGGATCTAGAACAGATTCAAGCTAATTTAAAGAAAAAAAATTATAATGTAAGAGTTGATGGTGAAAATATTTTAGCAGAAAAGGGCAGATTCTCTCGCTGGGGTCCATATGTAAATCATATCGGTCTTATTATTTTTCTGTTTGGAGCAATGCTACGGTTTCTTCCAAGTATGTATGTGGATGAATCGCTATGGTTACGTGATGGTGAAACGAAAGAGATACCAGGAACAGATGGAAAGTATTATTTAAAAAATGAAAAATTTATAAAAGAAGTTTATGACAAAAGTAAAGATAATCAAGTATTTAATGATGCAATTGATCGTGTGGGCGATAAAATGATTGCAAAAAACTATCAAACGAATGCCGTATTATACAAAACTGTAGGGGAAAGTGTTGCGGGACAAAAACCAAAGTTAGAGAAAGTAAAGGAAAGTGAAATTAGAGTAAATGAACCGCTTAAGTTTGATCAGTTTGCTCTATATCAATTAGATTTTAAAGAAAATGAATTTAGTAGTATGTCTTTTTCCTTACAGAAAAAAGATAATCAGCAAAAATGGGAACCTATTAAAGTTAACCTAGAAAATCCAAAAGAAACATATGATTTAGGAGATGGGTATTCTATAAAATTATTAAGTTATTTTCCTGATTTTTATTTTGATGAGAATGGTCAGCCGAATACAAAAACAAAGATTCCGAACAACCCAGCTTTCGTTTTTAAAATGTTTACACCAGAGACGCCAAAAGGAGAAGTGAGCTTTGTAGGTATACAACAAAACATAGAACCTGAGGGGAACAATCAATATAAAATGACCTTTGCAGGAGTAGAAATGCGAAATGCAACGGGGTTGATTGTAAGAAAAGATTTGACACTGTGGATTCTTGGTATTGGAGGGTTTATCTTCATGGTTGGCGTGATTCAAGGTATGTATTGGAATCATCGTCGCATTTGGATACAACGTGTTAAAGATGAATGGTGGATTGCTGGTCATACAAATAAAAACTGGTTTGGCTTGCGGAAAGATATTGAAAAAGTACTTGAAGGAACAACGATTCCACAACCATACGACAAAGTAAATAATCAAAAAATTAGTTAAGGTGGGGAGAATATATGGCGCAAATAAGCAGTAATTTCCTATTTACCGCTTTCATCTTATATTTAATTGCAACGCTGTTCTTTGGAGGAGCAATTAAAGAAAAAGGTCGGAAATGGGCGAATGTAGGCATAACCATAACAATTTTAGGATTTGCCGCTCAAACGGTGTACTTTGTAACAAGGTGGATAGCTTCCGGGCATGCGCCAGTAAGTAATTTCTTTGAGTTTGGTACATTCTTCGGTATGATGCTAGTTGGTGCTTTTATTGTTATGTACTTTATGTATCGTGTAAGCATAGTTGGATTATTTGCTTTACCAGTAGCGCTATTATTAATTGCATATGCTAGTATGTTTCCAAGAGAAATTTCACCGCTTATTCCATCATTGAAAAGTAATTGGCTACATATTCATGTAACAACAGCAGCAGCTGGACAAGCTATTTTAGCAATTAGTTTTATTACAGGAGTTATGTATTTGCTTAAAAATGTAGATCAATCAAAAAGGTCGAAACGGACATTTTGGTTAGAAACAGTCGTTTTTACACTCGTTTGTGCGGTTGGATTCATAGCGGTAACAACAGTTTATTCGGCAACGAAATATGAAGCGAAGTTTCAATGGGTGGATAAAAATGAACAAAAAGTAGAGATGAAATATAATCTTCCTGCACTGGTTGGTCCCCATGAAGGGAAGTTACTAACAACTGAAAAACTTGAACCGATTGCAGAAATGCCTGCTATCATAAATGCAAAGAAATTAAATACAGTGATTTGGTCATTGCTTATTGGAACAGGACTTTATATTGTATTAAGATTAATCTTACGAAAAAGGGTATCTGCGGCCCTTCAGCCAGTAGTGAGAAATGTTAACAGTGATTTACTCGATGAAATTGGATATCGCTCTATTGCGATTGGATTCCCAGTCTTTACATTAGGAGCGTTGATTTTTGCGATGATTTGGGCGCAAATTGCATGGACGCGTTTTTGGGGATGGGATCCAAAAGAAGTATGGGCACTTATTACATGGCTCTTTTATGCTGCATTTTTACATTTACGATTATCTAAAGGATGGCATGGTGAGAAGTCGGCATGGCTGGCGGTAATTGGGTTTGCGATTATCATGTTCAATTTTATAGTCGTGAACTTAATCATTGCTGGTTTACACTCATATGCATAAGATAGCATGTAATTCATTTAAGCATGATAAAATAGGAAAGTGTTTGTCACTTTCCTATTTTATTTTTGTCAATTTCTTTTCTTTTTTGAGAAAAACATGGCAAAATAAAGGTTGATTTTGTAAAATGATGTCGGGGCCTAAATGTCCTGTTCAAGTAAAATACATATTTTTGGAAAAGAAATGAACAAACTTTATTATTCTTGTGAAGTATAATGTCTAAGATGGAAGACTAACATTTTAGAATTATCTATTATGAGATAAGAGTAAAAACAGTATTACATTGTAGAAAGGTAGGTGTGAACCGTTGTCATATTTTTTATGGGCAGCGGGAAGCAATGGAAAACGAACCAAGAATTTTAATTGTGGATGATGAAGAGCGTATTCGTCGTTTATTAAAAATGTATTTAGAAAGAGAACAATATACGATTGATGAGGCTGATAATGGTGATACAGCGTTAGAAAAAGCATTGCAAAATGACTATGATTTAATCTTATTAGATATCATGATGCCTGGAAAAGATGGAATTGAAGTATGTAAAGGCATTCGTGAGAAAAAAGCAACACCAATTATTATGCTGACAGCTAAAGGTGAGGAAGTAAACAGGGTGCAAGGATTTGAAGTTGGCTCCGATGATTATATCGTAAAGCCGTTTAGTCCACGTGAAGTAGTTCTTCGTGTAAAAGCAGTATTACGCCGTTCTGTAACAACAACATTCTTTACACAAGATACAACAACAAAAGATATTATTGTATTCCCACATTTAACAATTGATAACGATGCGCATCGCGTTACAGCTGATGGTGATGAAGTCAATTTAACACCAAAGGAATATGAATTATTACTATTTTTAGCAAAGGCTCCTGATAAAGTATTTGATCGTGAACAATTGCTAAAAGAGGTGTGGCAATATGAATTCTTTGGAGATTTGCGTACAGTAGATACACACGTAAAGCGTTTGCGTGAAAAGTTAAGTAAAAAATCATCTGATGCAGCGAAGATGATTGTAACTGTATGGGGTGTTGGTTATAAGTTTGAGGTTGTGAACGACTGATGCTTTGGAGAAGTGTAGTAGGAAAGCTATGGATGACAATATTGCTTCTTGTTTCATTTGTTCTTGGCTTTGTTGCCATTTTGCTTTCACAGTTTTTTGATAATTACTATATTGAAATGAGTGAAACTCGGCTTACAAAAGTAGCGACAAGTGTTTCGGAATTAATTGAAGAAGGTGCAGACGAAGAAACGATTGAGAATATTGCATATAAGTTTGCTGATCCGCTCTCACGAATTATTATTGTGAAAGGGGATCATGAAGTTTCTTCTTCACCGAAACAAGAAGGACTGGTAGATCTTACAATAGAAGATCTGAAAAAGGATAAAGATTTAGCAGCTGTTTTTATAGATAAAAAAGAAAATAAAGAAAAAATAAAAAAAGTGTCTGATGACAAGACGAATAAGAATTCTGAAAATGATATTATGATTGTTGGTAAACCACTCCAATCATCAAATCATAGTGCGGTGTTTGTATATCAATCATTGCAAGTTCCAAAACAAGGTATGGAAAAAGCAACTGATTTCATTTTTCTATCAGCGGGAATTGCAATTATTTTAACAACTTTCTTTGCGTTTTTCTTATCGACACGAATTACAGCTCCTCTTCGTAAAATGCGTGAAGTAGCCTTTGAAGTGGCGCGCGGAAAATTTGATACGAAAGCACCTATGGTTTCGCAAGATGAAATAGGAGAGCTAGCAACGGCATTAAATCAAATGGGAAAACAACTGAAGTTTAATATTAATGCGCTGCAACAAGAAAAAGAACAACTTTCTAGTATTTTAAGTAGTATGGCAGATGGTGTTGTAACACTGAATCAAGAAGGTGAAGTTGTTGTTATCAATCCACCAGCGGAGCGCTTTTTACAAGTTTGGCAAGAAGAAAAAGAGTTAGAATTAAGTAGAAATTTACCACCTGAGCTTGTTGAGTTGTTCCATCTTGTAGTAGAGAGTGAGCAGCAACAAGTTATTGAAATTAATTTACAAAAGGGTAATTACGTTGTCCTTATGACTCCGCTATATAATCAAACAAAGATTCGTGGTGCTGTCGCAGTCCTTCGAGATATGACAGAAGAACGTCGTCTTGAGAAAATGCGTCAAGATTTTATTGCGAATGTGTCTCATGAATTGCGTACTCCGATGGTTATGCTTCAAGGGTATAGTGAGGCCATCTTAGATGATGTTGTTCAAACGAAAGAAGAAATAAATGAGTTTGTACAAATTATTTATGATGAGTCTGTTCGTTTAGGGCGCCTTGTAAATGAACTTTTAGATTTAGCTCGGATGGAGAGTGGTCATGTAGAACTACATATATCTGAAGTGGATATTCATCCGTTTGTTGAGAAAATTGGTCGCAAGTTCCAAGGAATTGCGCAAGATAAAGAAGTGCAGTTAACCGTTGATTTCCGTAATCCGATTGAGGAGCATCCGTTTGATCCGGATCGTATGGAACAGGTATTAACGAACTTAATAGACAATGCAATTAGGCATACAAACGCAGGTGGTCAAGTTAAGCTTATTATTGATACGAAAAATAATGGGCTTGTTTTTGAAGTGCAAGATTCAGGTGTAGGTATCCCTGAGGAAGATATTCCGTTCTTATTTGACCGCTTCTATAAAGCTGATAAAGCAAGAACACGTGGAAAAACAGGTGGGACTGGTTTAGGGCTTGCAATTGCTAAAAACATTGTGCAAGGTCATGATGGTAAAATTTCTATATCAAGTGTTGTTGGAGAAGGGACGACATTCTCTGTATATTTACCAGGTCAATCCATATAAGTGATATTGCTGTGAGTGAATATGGAAGTTCTAGTATTTTTTATTCCTTTTGAGTTTATAATATTCTCTCAATGGAATGAAGAATATTAGAGCTTTTTGTTTTATCCCATAAAATCCCCACTGTTGGAAACTTCGCTTTATCGTGCTATTTGTAAATGGTAGTCTCTCTATGAGAATTGAACGAAAGACAAAAAGGTTAGAGTAAGAAAAGAATAAATCCATATTGATTTGCTGACATATCATTCGCGGCTATGAAAACAAAAGGTAATGACTACTCATTTTCTCTTTTTGTTTTCACATGGCATGGGGCTAAAAAAGAAAGGTTTTAATTCGTTTTAAAATGTATACTTACATTTGTAATAGCTACTAGTGTAATGAATAAAGCTTACTTAAAAAGAGAGGTGTAGAAGATTTGAAATTATATACAAAAACAGGAGATAAAGGACAAACAAGTATTATCAGTGGGCGAGTTGATAAAGATCATATTCGTGTGGAAGCATATGGAACAATTGATGAGGCAAACTCTCATATTGGATATGCAATGACTATGATGCGAGAAGAACGCTTTCAAGACATATATGATGAGCTTGAAAAGATTCAGCATGAGTTGTTTGATTGCGGTGGGGATTTAGCAATTATGCAGCAAACAATGCCGTATAAAGTAACGGAAGAGATGGTTATATATTTAGAAGAACGAATTGATTGCTACATAGAAGAAGCTCCGCCGCTAGAGCGTTTTATTTTGCCTGGTGGGAGCGCAGCGTCTGCGATGATTCATGTTGCGCGTACGGTAACGAGAAGAGCTGAGCGTCATATTGTATCGCTAAGTAAGCAAGAAGAAATAAATGAAGTTGTATTACGATATGTCAATCGATTATCTGATTATTTATTTGCGATTGCTAGAGTGGTAAATGCTCGTCTTAATGTGGACGACGTTGAATATAAACGAAGTGCAATTGTTTTTCGTAATAAGGAAGTGGAGTAATTCACTTTCTTTTTTTGTATACTTTTTTCCGTAATATACCACAATAGAGAAAGTGTGACGGTTATTATAAAACGGAGGATGCATATGAAAGGCTTAAAAATCGGGATACTTGTCTTTGGGTTGTTTTTTAGTTCTCAAATATATGCTTTTGCTGAGGACGGGCGATGGACATGGCCTGTAGATGGAAGAATTAGTGATTATTTTGGAACAAGAAGTGGAAAACACTATGGTATTGATATAGCTGCTTCAATCGGAACCCCGGTTGCAGCGATTCGGAGTGGAACGGTAACAAAATCCTACTTTTCAGATAGTTATGGACATGTAGTGTTTATTAAACATGGAGAATATGAAGCTGTTTATGCTCATCTAAATAAGAGATATGTACTGCAGGGGGAACATATTACAAGAGGTGAGGTAATTGGTGAAGTAGGTAACACAGGTGAATCAAGAGGAGCACATCTGCACCTAGAAGTTCATAAAGGTGCTTGGACGTTCGGGAAAAGAAATGCAATGGACCCGTTGCTTGTTTTAAAGGAAGAGATGAATCAAGTAGCATCAGCATCACTATATGTTGTACAAAAAGGAGATACTTTGGTTAGTATTGCACATAAGTTCGGTATGACAGTTCATGAAATAAAAGTGAAAAATGCATTGAGGAAAGATCGGATTTATCCAAATCAAAAATTATATATAAATTAAAAAAGGGCTAGTCGAACTAGCTCTTTTTTACCAAAAAATAAAGACACATATAAATCCAGAAATAGCTAAATAGCTATAATAATAAAAGACCTTGGCCCTCGTTTTTTCGGTTGTTCGAAATAATACTATGGTTGGTTCGATTAGTCCAATTGTCAAACACAGTAGACCAAGGAGCATACAACCGATAGAAAAAGAATACAAGGCAACTTGTATTTGTTGGAATGGAATAATCCACTTTAATAAAAATGCAATAAGTGCTGTATAACAGATGCTGCCAATGTATTTGTTTAAGATTGTATTAGAACGAAAACCAGGAAGTTTTTTCAAAAAGGATCGAGAAACAACTTCTGTTTGTAAAGAAGTATGTTCTTCAATTATTTTTTGAGCTTCTTTTCCTTTATGAAAGAGAGAGAGAATCCAATTTCGTTTTCCTTGGAAAACAAATTGCGATGTTGTTAAATAGTGATCAATTTTCACTTTATCCCAACTGTTCCAAGGGTGACGTTCACATAGCTTTAGTTTACTTTCTGTTGTTTTATCATACTGATAAACACTAATCCCTTCTTCGTCAAAGGTAGCATAGTATGTTTCTTTTGAAAATGTGCCTAAATCAATTGGGCAGTAGAAAAGTAATTCTTTTTTTAAATAAAAGTATTCTTTTCTTAAGTTTTTTTTCATTGTTTCTTGAATAGAGTGTCTTTTTTCTTTCTTCATGACATTTCCTCCGTATTAAGAAAATGCTCTTATCTTAACAATTCAACATCTTATCACTTTTCTGTATGGATGACTAGGGAATTGCGAAGGAAAAAATCGAATTGTAAAAAATATGGATTGTGTTGTCGTATAATCCTATGACTGTTTTTATGTTGTCTTTATCCTACTATTCGTGTGCTGCCCGTAAAAGCCCGATTGGTGAGGGTTGATAATAAGTGGGGGATGAAGAACTCCCCCCACTTATTAAAGTTTCACTTTATAATGAAAATATTACTTACTATTTATAAGTTATAAACATTTTTGTTCACAACTGTATGATGATGTTGTATAATGGTGGAGAAAATAGAATATCGGTCTATCTTCGGGGCAGGGTGAAAATCCCGACCGGCGGTGATGAACAGTTTCTTTTCGTTCTAAGCCCGCGAGCCGTTAAGGCAGGATTTGGTGAGATTCCAAAGCCGACAGTATAGTCTGGATGGGAGAAGATGGAGGTTCAAGCGTTCAAAAAAGATAAGTATTTGAACGTCTGTTTGATGTGCCTAAAAAATTCTCCCTTTGTGTTTTACACAAAGGGTTTTTTCATGATAGGAAAAAATAGGCATAGCAGAACCTTTCCACTTTCCATGAGATGATCGATGGAAAAGGAGAGAGAAGGATGAAACAAAAAAACAGTGTAGTACAAATGGTGAGTGTAGCGATGCTTAGTAGTATTGCGTATTTGCTTATGATGTTGGATTTCCCATTCCCAGGACTTCCACCGTTTTTAAAAATTGACTTTAGTGATGTGCCGGCTTTAATTGCAGCGATTATTTTTAGCCCGATTGCAGGTGTAGTTGTAGAAGCGATAAAAAATATTCTTCATTACGGAATTCAAGGCAGTTTAACGGGAGTTCCAGTTGGAGAAATAGCAAATTTTATTGCAGGGTGTCTATTTATTGGACCAGCAGCTTTCCTATTCCGGAAGTATCGCACAGTAAAAAGTTTAACAACAGGGTTAATGTTAGGGACGGTTACTATGGCGGTAATTATGAGTGTGTTAAATTATTTCATCATTTTACCAGCTTACACTTGGTTTTTAAATCAGCCTGCTATGTCTAGTAGTGGTATGCGACAAATGATTGTAGCGGCAATTCTCCCATTTAATTTAATTAAGGGAATTGTTGTAACAGTTGTATTTGTAGCACTGTTCTCACGCTTAAAAGTGTGGGTATTTGCAAAAATGAAAAATGCATAGAAACTTTGGTCATCAGTGGGAGAGTACCGCTGATGGCTTTTTTATTTGTGAGTTAGATGAATAACAAAAAACCCCCCTCATAAAAATGAGGGGGGTTTTTTGAAGTTAATAAAAAGACTATTCGAATTTTAAAGCGTCGCCATCGAATGCTTCGTCAGCAACTTTAATTGAGTCAGTTGGACAACCTTCAAATGCATCCATCATGTCGTCAATTAATACGTCTGGAATTTCAACGATACCTTGGTTATCATCTAGTGTTACAAATGCAATACCTTCATCATCGTAGTCATAAATGTCTGGTGCAGCAGCTCCGCAAGCTCCACATGCGATGCAAGTGTCTTTATCAACAATTGTATATTTTGCCATATTTTTTTCCCTCCTGATAATATGTATGTGAAAATAGTCGCTATAAAAATTATAATCTTATTGTAAAACGGTTTTTCAAACTTTTCAACATAAAATTATAATGATAATGCTTATCAATTAGGGTGTCAACTTATTTTTGATTTATTTCATAAGATTTTCAAAATGCCTAAATGCTGTACAGTTTGATACAATAGAAAATATAGATGTAATTGAAAGGTGGAAGCGGCAATGCAGTTACAATATACTTTATTATATTGTATAAAACAATTAAATGGTGAACGGACTGTTTCTTCCATTTATCACCTTTTAAAAGGGAAACGTTCTTCACAAACATTACAAGACGGAAATATATTTCGCATTTCTTTTCTGTTTGGGATATATAAATCATTACAACGTTCTGATTATGATCAGGAAATTGAACATGTATTACATAAAGAATGGATTCAGAGCGTGCATGAAAATACGTACATTTTAACTGAAACGGGAAAACGACAGCTGGGAACTTGGGAAGAAACACTTTTTTTTCCGCAGTATTTACACGGTTTGCACTATGGTAATCTTGGTGAAATGTTTTGGAAACGACTTTCGTTAATTATTCAAACCGTATCAAATTTACAACAGCAAAATGCAAAGTTTATTCCAATCCAACAAGATACTGAGGTAATGATGTGGGTTAAGCAGTTTCTCATTGGGCTGCCATATGCAAGAAGTGAACTTGCAAAAAGTTTATGGAAAGAGATGCATATGCTATTACAAGATACTTTACCGATAGAAGCAACAATTTTTACATATCGATTAACTGGATATGAAAGGATTGGGTATACATTAAAGCAACTTGCGGAAATTACAAGTCAAGATGTATTTCGCGTACATCTTTTATTTTGGGGCACGGTTCATTTCTTTATTCAATCTGTTCGAGAGAATGAAAAAGAATTCCCGCTATTAACAAAAATTATTGCTTATCCGAATGAAAGAGCGGATTTGTTTAGTTTATCAACACAAAAAACATATCAACTTTGGAAACAAGGACGTTCTTTGGATGAAATTGCAACAATTAGAAATTTAAAGGTTGCAACAATAGAAGATCATTTTGTTGAAATTGCATTACGAGAAAGAGATTTTTCCATTGAAATGTTTATGGAAAAAAATAAAATCAAGCATGTGCAGCGCATTATTGAAACGTTACAAACACGTAAGTTGCGTGTGTTAAAACAAGCAGTAGGAGAAGCGATTTCTTATTTTGAAATTCGTCTTGTGTTAGCGCAGATGGGGGTTGTAAATGAGGCTTGAGGATTATTTGCATAAGTGGTTTGGTTATAACGAATTTCGTCAAGGGCAGAAAGAGGTTATTGCGGATTTATTACAAGGAAAAGATGTTGTAGCAATGCTTCCAACTGGAAGAGGAAAATCAATGTGTTATCAGCTTCCGGGCCTTATGCAAGATGGAACAGTATTAATTGTTTCACCATTACTATCCTTAATGGAAGATCAGGTAGCGCAGCTTAAATATGTAGTGAAGGACCGTGTGATCGCGTTTAATAGTTTTCGTACCTTGATTGAAAAAAAGAAAGCGATAAAAAGATTATCTTCTTATAAATTTGTCTTTGTCTCGCCTGAAATGTTGCAATCTGAAGTAATAGTAAGAGAACTAAAAAAGATTCATATCTCACTATTTGTGATAGATGAAGCACATTGTATTTCGCAATGGGGCTATGATTTTCGAACAGATTATAAAAAATTAGACCAAGTTATAGCAGGTATTGGACGTCCTCCTGTGTTGGCATTAACAGCTACTGCAACAAAAGAAGTATTGCAGGACATTATAAAAAGTTTAAAACTTACGAATGTAGCAGAACATTTGTATTCGATTGATCGCCCAAATATTGCAATGGAGGTACAATTTGTACAAACAATAGAAGAGAAAAAAGAAGCGCTTCTCAAGCATGTTACTTATTTGCAAGGACCAGGAATTATTTATTGTTCGAGCAGAGCTTGGACGGAGCGTCTGGCAGAATATTTAAGGAGTAAAGGTATAGCAGATGTTGCATTTTATCATGGTGGAATGGAACATGAAGAGAGAATGTTAATTCAGCAGCAATTTATGAATGATCAATTGCAACTTGTTATATGTACAAGTGCATTTGGTATGGGGGTAAATAAGTCGAATACAAGGTATATTATTCATTTTCATTATCCAGCAAATATTGCTTCTTATTTACAGGAGATTGGTAGAGCGGGAAGAGATGGAGAGGCGAGCATTGCAATTCTACTTTGTAGTCCGCTAGATCATGATCTACCGGTTTCTATCATTGAAGATGAATTACCAAATAAACAACAAATTCAATTTTTATTCTCCTTACTACAAGAAAAGATGTTTCACACGAAAGTATTGCCAATAGAAGATGTGGAAGAAATTTGTTATAATGCTGCAAGGTTTAGTGAGCAACATTGGCGTTTTGTACGTTATCACTTAGAAAAGATGAAAATCATACAACAGAAGAAGCTCATTATGGAATCCTTGTCAGATGAGACAAGGGAAAAAATAATGTTAGAAGTAGATGAGCGTCTTCGGAATAAATATAGTCAACTAGAAAATATGAAATCATGGCTACAGTATAAAGGGTGTAGACGGGAACAGATGCTACATCTATTTGGATATAAGAAGGAAGCGCAGGTAAAAAATTGCTGTGACTACTGTGGTATTTCAAAAGAAGATTACAAAAAAAGACGAGCAAGACAATCAATTTTCGACTATAATTGGGAAGCAGAGTTACAATTTCTCTTTGGTATGAGAGAACGGAGGAATGATTAACATTCAAAGAAGTAGTATTGAAGACATAGGTCCGAAAGAAATACGGCTGAATCTCTATATAACACAATTAATAATTATAGGTGTTGGCTGTGTGTTAGCCTATATATTATTTCCAAATAGGAGTGAATTTTATGATTTGTGGAAATGGGAACCCATTTCAATTCTTGTAATAGGTAGTGTGGTTGCGGGCATTGTTGTGTTATTTGATTATATTGCTATGCAAGTGCTACCAGAATCGTGGTTTGATGATGGGGGAATTAATGAGCGAATGTTCCAAGGAACTTCTGTAATACAATTATTCGGTATTACGTTTGTTATTGGATTTGCTGAAGAGTTTTTATTTCGAGGTGTATTACAGACGCATTTTGGACTTGTAGTTGCAAGCCTTATTTTTGCTGTTTTACATATTCGATATGTGAAGAAGCCATTTCTGTTTTGCTTTGTATGTATGATTAGTTTTCTATTTGGATATGTGTTCCAATGGACAGAGAATTTATTTATAACAATATTTGCACACTTTCTTGTTGATTTTATAATGGGACTTCAATTAAGAAAATAAGTGGAAGGTGGTGGTGAACAACATGAGAAAACAAATTCCTGATTTTGAAGAAGAGTTGGAAGAAGAGCAAACAGAAGAAGGTTTACCGCCGCGAAGTGAGATTCATAGAAATAAAGAGAAGAAAAAATCTAAATTTAAGATTAACCACTTTTTTGTTCGGGTTTTAACATTTTTATTTATTTTGTTGCCGCTTAGTATTTTATGGTATACAGATAAGTATATCGAAGTAAAAAGTGCAAACAAGAATGATACCTCTGGAAAAAATGCGTTTGAAGTGATTTTTTTCGATTCAAATAAACACGGTGAAGGTGAAAAGAAGCAGCTAGAAAAGTTTGAAACGCACATTGTAAAAGAAGGGGAGACATTTGAAAGTATTGGGCAACAGTATTTTCCAAATGAAGATGGGGCTACAATTATTAAAAGCTATAACAATTTACAAGATGACCAATTAGAAGTAGGAAAAGAATTAAAAATTCCTATTAAAGAAAAGATAGAGAAGGAATAGCAGCAGTAAAATAATTGTTGTATGAGTGAACTGAAAAAGGTGAATAAAGCCGTTCATATTTGATAAGGCATTATTCACCTTTTCGGCAATTTAGCCTGATGGGATTATATTTTTTGAGAGGGAAGTTGAGAAACGTATATGTTATGGATTGGATTAGGCGGCACATTCATATGTATTGGTTTCATTTTTCTTTTTTTGATGTATAGAGAAGCAGTGCGTAATACGTTGCTAGAACATACTTTATCATTTGTGAATTTCCCAGAAAGTTTTGGGAAAGTTAGGATATTTTTTATTTCAGATATTCATAGGAGAGTTATCGCACCTTCCTTAATTGAAAATGTAAAAGGAAATGCTGATTTTGTTATTATTGGTGGTGATTTAGCTGAGAAGGGTGTATCGTTATCACAAATTGCGGCTAATATTCAAACTCTAAGCGAAATTGGTCCTATATATTTTGTATGGGGAAATAACGATTATGAAATTGACTATCATGAATTGGATGCGTTATTACTAGAACATGGTGTGAAAATTTTAGATAATACACGAGTGCTGTTTGAATCAGAGAGTGGCGATAAGCTTTGTTTATTAGGGGTGGATGATGTTGGGTTAGAACGAGATCGTTTAGATTTGGCGCTAGCGGATTGTCAAGAAGATGGTTTTCGCATTCTTATTAGCCACAACCCTGCTATTGTAAACGAAATGTCTGGACAAGAGCAAATTTCTCTTGTATTAAGTGGTCATACTCACGGAGGACAAATTCGTTTATTTCATTCTAAACGTTACCTAAAAGGCGGCGTATATGAGTATCCATGTACAACTTTATTTGTGAGTAATGGGTATGGAACGACATTAATACCACTACGGTTTCGAGCCCCAGCTCAAACACACTTAATTACATTGCAAGGAGAAAATTAAGAGATATTCGGTTTAAAGGTGGGGAAAATATGCCAACTTTAAAAGGAAAGTATAATATAAAAGCTGTTTCGAATATGCTTGGGATTCAGCCAAGTACACTGCGGGCTTGGGAGAGACGATATCATATTATTGCTCCAAAGCGCAATGATGCAGGGTATCGTTTATATACAGAAGAGCATGTGAGAATCTTAAAATGGTTAATGAATAAAGTAAATGAAGGATTTACAATTGGTCAAGCAGTCCAGCTATTAGAAAGCAATCGATTGCAAAATCACAATCCAGCTGAGATGACGTATAGTAAAGAAATTTTATTAGTGGACGATATCCTTGGTTATTTGTTAAAATTTGATGAAATACATGCCCGTGAATTATTAAACGAGGCATTTGTTATTTATACAATAGAAAAAGTAATCACTCATATATTTATCCTGATTGCTGATAAGTTAGAGACTATGCGGAAAAATGATGAGATAACAGCTGTACAAGAGCGGTATGTGGAGGCGTTTTTATGTTCACGCGTTGGAATGATTTATCATAATACGCAAACTCATTTTACATTGCCAAAAGCTTTGTCAGTATGTGCACCAGGAGAAATGAATGCATTACATCTGTTTCTTTTTACAATATATTTACGTTTGAAAGGTTATCAAGCGATATATTTGGGGACAGGCCTAGAGGAAAATGAGATCTGTGCAGCCATCGAGCAATTCACACCTAAATATGTATTTATAGCATGTTCAAAAGAACGATATTTGAAAAGTTGGCTGAATTTGATTAAGAAGTTGCAAAGTCAGAATCCGAAAATCTGCACTGGACTTATTGGGTTTGCAAGCCAGCTTGTTTCAGATGAAGACGAGGCTGAACTTCAAAATATATGTATTGGCGATACAAAAAAAGAATGGGATGAATGGTTAAAAATGTCAGAATAGTTGTTCGAAAAGAACCATCTATTTTCTATTTCATATAATAAAAATTAGATACAACGGTTACGTAGGGAGGTTACAAGATGAGGTTGGAACGATTGAATTATAATAAAATTAAAATTTTCCTAACATTTGACGATTTATCTGAGCGAGGGTTGACGAAAGAGGATTTATGGAAAAATGCTCCAAAAGTGCAACAGTTATTTCGTGATATGATGCAAGAAGCAAATAAAGAACTTGGGTTTGAAGCAGATGGTCCAATTGCAGTTGAAGTTTTTTCTTTACAGGCACAAGGAATGGTTGTGATTGTTACAAAAGAAAATCATGAAACGGATACAGAAGATGAGTTTCGTGATGAGTTTATTGAAATGCAAGTAACTCTAGATGAGAGTGAGCATATATTGTATGAATTTGCAACGTTTGAAGATGTGATTACTTTGGCAAGTCGTTTGTATAATCTCGGTGTAACCGGAGGAAAACTTTACACATGGGATGGGCGTTTTTATCTTTGGATGGAAGAAGAACCAGCGTTATTAAAGGCGGATATTATTGCGATTTTAGCGGAATACGGTAATTCTTCTACAGTAACAATTTATCGTATTATGGAATATGGAAAAGAATTAATGGATTCTCAAGCAATTCAGCAAATATACAAGTATTTTATCTTAAAACAAAACCTCAGCTAATGTAATTGGCTTGAGGTTTTGTTAGTGTTTTATGATATTCGAGAGATTAAAATACATTATAGTATAAAAAATATTTAAATATTTAAGTATTTTACTTTTCTAAAAGTGATAAAAGGACTATAATGATATTGAAAACGCTTGCAATAAAAATAAGTTTGTATATATTTGTTAGCGTTTTCTATTGCATTCCAAATTTAACGGTGTATACTAGGCAATGAAGGTTTACTAAACAAGTGAAATTACAGGGGGTTTACTTACTATGGTAGCCGAAAAGGGAGCTCAAACACAAACACAAAAAAGGGAACAGCACTTTGAATTATTAAATTCAACACAAATTGTTATTAGTGAAGCCCTAGAAAAATTGGGTTATCCAAACGAGGTGTATGAATTACTTAAAGAACCAATTCGTATGATGACAGTGAAAATTCCAGTTCGTATGGATGACGGGACTGTTAAAATATTTACAGGATATCGCGCACAGCACAATGATGCTGTTGGTCCAACGAAAGGTGGAATTCGCTTCCATCCAAACGTAACAGAAAACGAAGTGAAAGCACTTTCTATTTGGATGAGTTTAAAATGTGGTATTGTTGATTTACCATATGGTGGAGGTAAAGGTGGTATCATTTGTGATCCACGAGAAATGTCTTTCCGTGAATTAGAAAGATTAAGCCGTGGATACGTACGAGCAATTAGTCAAATTGTTGGTCCAACAAAAGATATTCCTGCTCCAGATGTATTTACAAACTCACAAATTATGGCATGGATGATGGATGAATATAGCCGCATCGATGAATTCAATTCACCAGGATTTATCACAGGTAAACCACTTGTATTAGGTGGATCTCATGGCCGTGAAACAGCGACTGCGAAAGGTGTAACAATCTGTATTCGAGAAGCTGCGGAAAAACGCGGTATCGACATTAAAGGCGCTCGCGTTGTTGTCCAAGGGTTTGGGAACGCTGGTAGCTTCTTAGCTAAATTTATGCACGATGCTGGTGCAAAAGTAATTGCGATTTCTGATGCTTACGGTGCACTGCATGATCCAAATGGATTGGATATCGACTACTTACTTGATCGTCGCGACAGCTTCGGAACAGTAACAAAATTGTTTAACAATACAATTTCAAACAAAGAGCTATTAGAACTTGATTGTGATATTCTAGTTCCAGCTGCAATCGAGAACCAAATTACAGAGGAGAATGCTGCGGATATTAAAGCGAAAATTGTTGTAGAAGCAGCAAATGGTCCAACTACATTAGAAGCAACTAAAATTTTAACAGAACGCGGTATTTTACTTGTTCCTGACGTATTAGCAAGTGCTGGTGGTGTTACGGTATCTTACTTCGAATGGGTACAAAATAACCAAGGTTACTATTGGACAGAAGAAGAAGTAGAACAACGCTTAGAAAAAGTAATGGTAAGATCATTCGATTCCATTTATGAAACATCACAAGTTCGTAAAGTGAACATGCGTTTAGCAGCTTATATGGTTGGTGTACGTAAGATGGCAGAAGCTAGTCGCTTTAGAGGTTGGGTATAATAGAACGAGAAGTTTAGAGAGAACGTGGTTTCCTTCAAGGAAACCACGTTCTTTTATTGTTTAGAGTATGTATTGTTGGACCAGTGATTGCTATAGTCTAGAAATTATAATATTACTTTTCAAGTGGATTGGATAAAGTGAAATTTCTATCAGTCTGGGTCTTACTGCCTGTTAATACGGGATAAATTGTGACTCTTAATAGAAGGGAATATGTTAAGAATGGAAGTGCGTTCATAAAAAACAAAAAAGAACGCTTGTTCTATACGAACATTCGTGCTATACTCTCCTTAGATAAACAAAACGGAAACAAAATAAGGAGAGATTGATAATGAAAATGACAGCAAACCAAAGATTTATGATGCCAACAGATGTTATGGAACGGGTAGAAGTTTTACGAGAAAAACATGTGAAACGCTCATCTTTGTTACAATCCGTGAATAAATTTTTCGGTTTAGATACAAAAGAAGACTGTGTTTGGTTTTATGGGTTTTATGGAACTGCTGTAAGTATTTTATTATTTATGGTCTTTACTTCAAATATTTTTGATTTTCTCTTTGCGTAAGAAATGTGCCATATAGATATCGAGGTTGAATACATATATAAGGAAGAAAGGTAATTTTCTAGAGCGGAGTTGATAGACATGGTGATGTTCCCTATAGAGCGAAATTATATTGGGTACGGAAGCTCAAGGCCAGGAATCCGCCTTTCAAAGGTAAGATTTATTGTAAGCCATGATACGGGGAATCCTGGTAGCAATGCGATAGGAAATCGTGATTACTTTAACGAAGTACAACCGAAAGCATCGGCGCATACTTTTGTAGATGATACAACTATTTTAGAAATTATCCCAATTAATGAGGTAGCATATCATGTAAGATATGGCGTACCAACAGATAACGATTTGTTTGGTTATGATGCGAATAAAGCGTCAATTGGTGTTGAAATGTGTTATGGAGGTAATGTTAGTTTTTGGGATTCTTACACGCGGTTTACATGGTACCATGCTTATTTATGTCATACATTTAATTTAAATCCTAAAACGGATATTGTATCTCATAAAACACTTGATCCTACGAGAAAGATTGATCCGGAAAATGTATTTGGACAACAAGGAATAAGATTTAGACAGTTTTTAGCGGACGTCTATCGAATGTACGTATCGTTTAGATGACAAATATATGAAAAATGAATACAATAAAGATAGGTGCCTACTGCTGAAAGTAGGTTTTTTCTTGTTTTTTAATAAATAGAGATTGAAGCATAAGACTAGGAGTGAACCGAGTATGCAAAAAGAAACAGCTATAATAATCGGGGGCGGACCATGTGGGTTAGCGGCGGCGATTTCACTGCAACAAGAGGGAATCAATCCACTCGTAATTGAAAAAGGAAATATTGTGAACGCGATTTATCATTATCCAACTCACCAAACATTTTTTTCCTCTAGTGAAAAGCTTGAGATTGGTGATGTTGCGTTTATTACAGAAAACCGTAAACCGGTGCGTAATCAAGCACTTGCATACTATCGCGAAGTGGTAAAACGTAAAGGTGTGCGTGTCAATGCATTTGAACGTGTAGAACAAGTGCAAAAGGACGGAAACTTCTTTAGAGTAAATACGACGAAGCGTGATGGGAACAAGGAGACATATACTGCAAAATATATTGTAGTGGCAACGGGATATTATGATAACCCCAACTATATGAACGTTCCTGGAGAAAATTTAGACAAAGTATCCCATTACTTTAAAGAGGCACATCCGTATTTTGACCGTGATGTAGTTGTGATAGGAGGGAAAAATTCAAGTGTAGATGCGGCGTTAGAACTTGTAAAAGCTGGAGCACGTGTAACGGTGTTGTATCGCGGGGGAGAATATTCAAAGAGTATTAAGCCGTGGATTTTACCTGAATTTGAAGCATTAGTGCGTAATGGTACAATTCAAATGCAGTTCCATGCTCATGTGAAAGAAATTACCGAACATACACTTACGTATACAAGTAACGGAGAGTCATTTACAATTCAAAATGATTTTGTATTTGCGATGACGGGATACCACCCAGATCATAGTTTTCTAACAAAAATGGGAGTAGAAATTGATAAAGAAACAGGGCGCCCACTATTTATAGAAGAAACAATGGAAACGAATGTTGAGAATATCTTTATTGCGGGTGTTATTGCAGCTGGCAATAATGCGAATGAAATTTTTATTGAGAATGGAAGATTTCATGGTGGAGCAATTACACAAACAGTTGTATCAAGAGAACAAAAATAAGCTGTCGAATTTCGACAGCTTATTTGTTAATCCTGCATAAACATTTGTTGGATTTTTTCTTTAGAGTGCGCACATTCTAAAGCGACAAGTAGTTTAATACGGGCTTTTTGAGCGTTTAAACCGTATGTGAAAACAATACCCATATCTTTTAATTGCTTTCCTCCACCCTCATAGGAGTATACGTCTTGGACAATTCCATTAAAGCAGCGGGAAACGAGAACAATTGGAATGCCTTTATTTATTAAGCGTTGTAAACTAGGGAGTGTTCTTGGTGGTAAATTACCTTGACCAAGTGCTTCGATTACAATTCCGTCTACTGGTAAGGTTTCAATTGCTGCTAATAGTGTATCATCCATACCAGCGTATGCTTTTAACACAACAACGTTTTTAGAAATTTGTCCGACCACATATGTTTCATGATGTACGAGAGCGTGATGAAAGACAACGCCGCGCTTTGTCACCATACCGATTGGTCCGTATTGAGGACTTTGGAATGTTGCAACATTACTTGTATGCGTTTTTGTTACATTTGTTGCGCAATGAATTTCATCATTTAATACGACAAGAACACCTTTTCCAAGTGCTTCGTTGCTATTTGCAACCTTTACAGCAGATAAAAAGTTATATAAACCGTCAGCACCTAATTCGTTGCTAGAGCGCATTGCCCCTGTTACAACAATTGGAATGTTCGCTTGTACAGTTAAATCTAAAAAGTATGCAGTCTCTTCTAATGTATCTGTACCATGTGTAATGACAACACCATGGATGCCTTCGTTTTTTACTCTTTCGTCAATAATGACTTGTAATTGTAACATCTCACTAGGAGTCATATGAGGTGATGGAAGATGAAAGACATCTTCAACAATTAAATCAATATCATCCTCTAAATCAGGAATGAATTTTAAAAGAGGATTTTGTTCCCCTGGTTGTACAACCCCAGTTTCTTTATCTTCTTCCATTGAGATTGTTCCACCTGTGTGTAAAACTAGGATTTTTTTCAATGCTTATACCCCTTTCCATTCGAAAAAATACATTTAGAACATAACATGTTTTTACTAGATTCGACAATGAAAATGTATAAAAGTTTGTATTAGAAATGAAAATAAAGTTAGCTACTTTATACTCGGAAAGAATTGAAGTGATAGTTTTTTCTATCATAAGCTGTTGCAATGAGTGAGAAAAAATGAAAAGAGGATATTTTTGAAAAAAATTGAGGGAGTTTTAATTCGTATATTATTGGTTCAATTTATTTGTCTCTGTATTATTCAATTGCTTTTTATGCAAGAATCCACAGTGAAATATATATCAAAAATCGCATATTATGAAGGAGTTACAAGTAAAAACAAAACGGATATTTTACAAGTGAATAAGTAGTTTTCATTTCCTTCTAGTAAGGATTATGCTACAATAATTGAGGATTTAATCGACATGGAACAGGCACAGAGAAGCAGGGGATTTGTACCTGCTTTTCATTTTGTTTTATAAGTGAAAAAATGAGGTGTTACAATGGAAAAACGAATTTCAATTGCGATAGATGGTCCAGCAGCTGCTGGGAAAAGCACAGTTGCAAAGATTGTTGCGAAAGAACTTTCCTATGTTTATATTGACACAGGTGCAATGTATCGTATACTTACATACGCTGCTTTGGAGCAAAGTGTAGATATTGAAAATGAAGAAAGCCTAATGGCAGTTTTAAAAAATGTAAATATTGAGTTTCAACAAGGCGAAAATACACAATTAGTTTTCTTAAACGGCCAGGATGTATCTGAAGCGATTCGTACACCGAATGTAACAAATCGTGTATCAATTGTTGCCAAGCACCGTCTTGTTCGCGAAGAGATGGTACGTCGCCAACAGGCTCTAGCAGAAAAGGGCGGAGTGGTAATGGACGGTCGTGATATTGGTACGCATGTGCTACCTAATGCGGAAGTGAAAATTTTCATGCTTGCTTCTGTTCAAGAGAGAGCGGAGCGTAGACATCTTGAAAACACGAAAAAAGGTTTTGCTTCTAGTTTAGAGCAATTGAAAAAAGAGATTGCTGAGCGTGATAAGCTGGATTCAGAACGTGAAGTTTCTCCGCTGAAAAAAGCGGATGATGCATTGGAATTAGATACAACTTCTTTATCAATTGAAGAAGTTGTGCGAAAAATTATGGATATTGTTTCTGGAGCATTTGCAAAGTAAAGAAAGGGGAGTCCCCTTTCTTTTTTATTAGAATCGTGGGGAATGGTAGGACACTTTTCTTGACAAATAAGTCAATTTGTAAGAAGTTAGTAAAAGAAGAGGAACTGTCAGAATATATTCGCTATTATATTTTAAAACATACTTTATTCAAGGAGATTTTGCTGTATACTATTTATATAGGTTTCTATACCTTCTATGAAGTGTAGGACAAACAATAGGTTAGAATCGAGTATGTGCTAAAACATTCTTATAACATGCAAATGAAAACATTTGTTTTCATTTCGTATATACATAAAAAAGCTTTGTCAATTCTGTAGGGAGGTATTTCCATGGTAGAGAAAATGAATGAAGAAGTTGTGGATTCAAAAGCATTACAAGTGGGTGACGTTGTTACAGGTTCTGTAACGAAAGTTGAAGAAAAGCAAGTTCTTGTAAATGTTGGATACAAAACAGATGGCGTTATTCCGATTAGTGAATTAGCTAACGTTCATATTGAAAAAGCCAGTGATGTTGTAGAATTAGACCAGACTCTTGAATTAAAAGTTATTAAATTAGAAGATGATGATCTTGTATTATCGAAACGTGCTGTTGATGCAGAAAAAGCATGGGTAGAATTGCAAGAGAAGTTCACTTCAGGTGAAGTGTTTGATGTTACTGTAAAAGATATTGTGAATGGTGGTTTAGTTGTAGACCTTGGTGTTCGCGGATTTATTCCAGCTTCACTTGTAGAAATGCACTATGTAGAAGACTTTACTGAGTATAAAGGAAAAACATTAGCGGTGAAAATCGTTGAATTAGATCGTGAAAAGAATCGTGTTATTCTTTCGCATAAAGCAGTTGTAGAACAAGAATTAGAATCGAAGAAAAAAGAAGCGATCTCTTCTTTAAAAGAAGGAGATGTTGTGGAAGGTACAGTTCAACGTTTAACTGACTTCGGAGCTTTTGTGAATGTTGGTGGCGTAGATGGTTTAGTACACATTTCTCAAATCTCTCATGATCGCGTTGAACAGCCGTCTGATGTGTTAACACAAGGGCAAAGTGTAAAAGTCAAAGTGTTATCGGTTGATGCTGATACGCAGCGCATTTCTTTATCGATTAAAGCTGCAGAGCCAGGACCTTGGGAAAATGTTGCTGCTGAAGTTAAAGCGGGTGATGTTCGAGAGGGTATAGTAAAACGTATTGTTACATTCGGTGCTTTCGTTGAAATTTTACCAGGTGTAGAAGGACTTGTGCACGTATCACAAATTGCAAATCGCCACGTGAAAAATCCAAATGAAGTATTAGAAATGGGACAAGAAGTGAAAGTGAAAGTACTTGAAGTACATGCAGCAGAAAAACGCATTTCTTTAAGTATAAAAGAAGCTGTTGAAGAAAATAATGAAACAGAAGATTACAGCCAATATGAGCCGACTTCTGAGTCTGCAACTTTCCAATTTAGTGATATTATTGGTGAACAACTGAAAAAATTAAAGAAATAAAGAGGGGTACAAGTGGTAAGGGCAAAACGGAAATTAGAACATATTGAATACGCTCTTTCCACCGGACAGTCTCGTATACATGGCTTTCATGACATTGCTTTTGTCCATCAAAGCTTGCCAAATTCAAGTTATGAAAGTATTACATTTGAAACGGAAATCGGCGAACTTTCATTAAGTTCGCCGATTTTTATCAATGCGATGACCGGTGGTGGTGGAGAGCACACATTACATATTAATGAACAGTTGGCACATGTAGCCAAGCATCATAACCTTGCGATGGCTGTTGGTTCTCAAATGGCTGCTTTAAAAGATGAGAGAGAAGCGTCCTCTTATCGAATCGTTCGAAAGGTAAACCCAAATGGCATCGTTTTTGCAAATTTGGGTAGTGAAGCGAGTGTTGATCAAGCAAAGCGAGCAGTTGATATGATCGAAGCAAATGCTTTGCAAATTCATTTGAATGTCATTCAAGAACTAACGATGCCAGAAGGTGACCGGGATTTTACAGGTGTATTAAAGCGGATTGAGCAAATTGTTATAAGTTCTCAAGTTCCTGTTATCGTGAAAGAAGTAGGATTTGGTATGAGTAAAGAAGCAGTACAGCAACTTACTAATGTTGGCGTTTCAGCTGTAGATATTGGTGGTTATGGTGGCACAAACTTTGCTGCAGTTGAAAATGAGCGAAGGCAGCGAATGCTTTCTTATTTTAACGATTGGGGCATTCAGACTACAGCCTCTATAATAGAAGCATCCTCTACAAACAATAACCTCTCTCTTATTGCATCTGGTGGTATACAAACGGCACTTGATGTAGCAAAAGCGATTGCACTTGGGGCACAGGCAACGGCCTTTGCTGGCTATTTTTTACGTATATTGATGAATGATGGTACCCAGAAATTAATCGAAGAAATAGAACTTTTACACACGGACTTGCAATTTATTATGACGGCTCTTGGAGCGAGTACGCTTTCTGAGCTTCAGCGAGTGCCGCTTATTGTGAAAGGTGATACGTACCATTGGCTATCACAGCGCGGGATTGATACTAAAAATTACAGTATGAGATAGGATTTAATAGGAGATGTAAGGGGGAAAATCAACCATTTGGTTGGTTTTTTCTTTTATATGTACGGGAAATTGATCTGTATAAATTATTTTATACTATCATTAATCTATAAATTTGGAAAAGCATTTGAGATAAAGTGAAATATAGAGGTTATTTATTTTAAAATCAAGTAGTTTAAAATGCAACGCATTAAAAAAATGAGAAGTTTTCTAATATTTTTAAGTAATAAAAAGATGGTTTTGGTGTTATACCGAAACCATCTTTTTTTGCGTTCATTGAGAATGTAATCTTACACTAGATTTTCGTAAAGTAAGAACTATTTTACTTTTAATGCTGATTTTGTTTACGTGCTTGCTCCGGTGTATCAAGCCCTGTTGCACCAGGATATTGCAATGATTGATCACGATCTGATTCAACGCGGCGTGATTGTTTTAATTTTTTTTCTTGGCGGTCTTTTCCCATTGTTGTTTGCACCCCCTCAATAGAAAGTGTTGCTGTTATAAGAAAAAACTATGCAAAAAGAAGAAAAGGATTAGTTTTCATAAAAAGTTCCCATAATGGAAATGATAGGAGGGCGAAATATGGAGGGAAGTTATTTTTATTTCGTAGCATGGATGGGTTGGATTGTTACAACATTTTTTTTGGGAAAAGATGAAATTCGTTGGAAAGTCAGTGCTGTTATATTGGTATTTATTATTTGTTCACAAATAACGGTATCTATTGCTTCGGTCACTGTATCAGTAAATGCTCTTATAGTTGGAGTTATTTCTTTTTTAGGGATTGCTCTATATTCTATATGGAAAAAAATATATGCTTTATTGTCAGCACTTATTATTGCTATGTTATACACAAGCTTTCATTTATTAGAGGTGTATGACCCGATTTGGATTGTCATTAATCGAACTTGGATGTTGAGTGGTGCTCTTGTATATGCATCAATTTTATTACATCGAGATCGTTTATTACGCCTATGTTCTTTATACGCGGGAGCATTACAAGGAGAAATATTAGTAACATTTATTTTTGGCAGGCTTCATTTTCCGTACGAATTTGGTAGTTTGACATTTCTTGATATCATTGCTGTTTCTACGCTATTGATTACGGTGATGTTTTACATCGTAAAAGCATCTTCGTATAGAGGGCAATTTAGGAAAAAACATGTAAAAGAAAGGCAAGGATAATACATGACTGAATATACATCAGCCATTTTATGTGGCGTCATTGCTGGAACAATAACGCGAATTTTGATGCTTCGTACAGATACGAGGCAGTATCCGACACGTTTGCATGGGAAAATCATTCATATTGCTATGGGGCTGATTGCAGCAGCTTTAGGGGCGATTGCTATTCCGTCTATTTTGAAGAAGGATTTTTCAGCAATTACTTTCTTAACATTGGCTGCATCTCAATTCCGAGATGTTCGAAATATGGAGAGGAATACACTGCAGCAATTAGATGGGTATGAGCTTGTACCACGCGGAAACACATATATTGAGGGGATAGCCCTTGTGTTTGAAAGTCGTAACTATTTAGCGATGCTAACAGCATTTGTGACGACATTTACATATATAGGGTTTCATTCATGGATTGCTGGTGTAGTGGCTGGTATAGTGGGATTTTTTATTGCGAAAACATTGATGTCTGGTAAAAGGTTACGTGATCTGGTAGATATTGAGCATGTTCCTCTCCGGTTTGAAGAGGCAGGATTATATATTGATAATATTTATATTATGAATATTGGATTGCCAGCAAGGCAAGAAGAAATTATGAAGTATGGAATGGGTTTTATTTTAAAGCCTAAATCTATTGACGCAAGAGTAACGATCTCGAACCTTGGACAACGACAAGCAATATTGCATGATGTTTCTGTTGCATTAGGCATATTTAGAGATTCTGGAACTCCGGCGTTAGTTCCGTTAGCTAAGCGTGATTTAGAAGATGGAAGAGTAGGGGTATTTGTACTCCCGCAAGATCAAGATGTAAAAAAAGCGATTGCTGTAATAGGAAATGTACCAACATTAGAAAGTGCAGTTCATATGTCATCAGAGGCTCCAAAAGGAAGGGGAGATTTGTGATGATGTTAGAAAGCTTTATTCTTGCTGTAATTACAACAACACCAGAAAAGTTTGGTGGTGGAGCACCTTTGTTTATATGTGAATCGAAAGAAGAAATGGAATTTGTAGCAAATAATTTAGAAGCGATTCTAGACGGCATTGCCCACCGCTTACAAGAGAATGTATATATTATTGTGAAACATTAGTAACGTGTGATATAATATGAGATGTTTTGATATGATGAGAAATATTCTGGAATGCAAATCCCTTCTTGCACAAAGAAGGGTTTTTTACATAATAAACAGAAGCAAGTTGAAAGGATGAAATGATATGCCGAAACCAGTAGTGGCAATAGTAGGGCGCCCGAACGTAGGAAAATCTACTATTTTCAATAGAATTGTTGGAGAGAGAGTTTCAATTGTAGAAGATATCCCCGGGGTAACACGAGATCGTATTTATAGCGCCGGTGAATGGTTAAACCATGAATTTAACATTATTGATACAGGCGGAATTGATATTGGAGACGAGCCATTTTTGACACAAATTCGTCAACAAGCAGAAGTTGCGATTGATGAAGCGGATGTTATCATTTTTATGACGAATGGCCGCGATGGTGTAACAGCTGCAGATGAAGAGGTTGCAAAAATTTTATATCGTTCTAAAAAGCCGGTTGTACTTGCAGTAAATAAAGTAGATAATCCTGAGATGCGTAATGATATTTATGATTTCTATGCATTAGGATTTGGTGAGCCATTCCCAATTTCAGGTACACACGGATTAGGTTTAGGTGATTTATTAGACGAAGCAGCAAAGCATTTTCCAAAAATTGAAGAGGAAGCATATGATGACGAGACAATTCGTTTCTCATTAATTGGCCGCCCAAACGTAGGGAAATCTTCACTAGTAAATGCATTGCTTGGTCAAGAACGTGTAATCGTAAGTAACGTAGCGGGAACAACACGTGATGCTGTCGATACACCATATAGTAAAGATGGTCAAGATTACGTTATTATTGATACAGCTGGTATGCGTAAAAAAGGAAAAGTATATGAGAGTACAGAAAAATATAGTGTACTTCGTGCACTAAGAGCGATTGAACGCTCTGACGTTGTCTTAGTTGTTTTAGACGGTGAAGAAGGAATTATTGAGCAAGATAAAAAGATTGCTGGTTATGCACATGACTCAGGACGAGCTGTTATTATCGTTGTGAATAAATGGGATGCAGTTAAAAAAGACGAAAAGACAATGAAAGCATTTGAAGAAAATATTCGTGCGCATTTCCAATTCTTGGATTATGCACCGATTGTATTCTTATCTGCAAAAACGAAGAAACGTACACAGACATTATTACCAGTTATTAATGAAGTAAATGAAAGTCATAGCATTCGCGTACAAACGAACGTATTAAATGACGTAATTATGGATGCGGTGGCAATGAATCCAACACCAACACATAACGGTAGTCGTCTGAAAATCTTCTATGCAACACAAGTTGCGGTGAAACCACCGACATTTGTTGTCTTTGTAAATGATCCAGAATTAATGCACTTTTCATATGAACGTTTCTTGAAGAATCGTTTACGTGAGTCATTTGGTTTTGTAGGAACGCCAATTCGAATTATTTCTAGAGCAAGAGACTAATGGAGAGGATGTGATTTTATGAAAAAAATCACAGTAGTAGGAGCAGGTAGCTGGGGAACAGCGTTAGCGATGGTATTAGCTGACAATGGTCATGATGTACGGATTTGGGGAAATCGTTCCGAGCTCATGAATGAAATCAATATGAAACATGAGAACAGTCGATACCTTCCAGGAATTACATTGCCAAGCACAATCGTAGCCTACTCTTCTTTAGAGGAAGCATTAGTAGATGTAAGTGCAGTACTTTTAGTTGTACCGACGAAAGCGTATCGAGAAGTATTGCAAGATATGAAGAAATTTGTTTCAGGACCGATGACTTGGATTCATGCAAGTAAAGGGATTGAACCAGGAACTTCGAAACGTATTTCGGAAATGATTGAAGAAGAAATTCCGGCGCATCTTATTCGAGATGTCGTTGTTTTATCAGGACCGAGCCATGCAGAAGAGGTAGGACTTCGTCAAGCTACAACGGTTACTGCTGCAGCGAAGCGTATGGAAGCGGCTGAAGAAGTACAAGACTTATTTATGAATAGTTATTTCAGGGTGTATACGAATCCAGATATCGTTGGAGTAGAACTTGGTGGAGCGCTAAAAAATATTATCGCATTAGCCGCCGGCATAACAGATGGCCTCGGATTAGGTGATAATGCAAAAGCAGCTCTTATGACACGTGGTTTAACGGAAATTGCGCGTTTAGGAAGAAAGATGGGCGGTAATCCGTTGACATTTGCTGGTTTAACAGGAATGGGCGACTTGATTGTAACTTGTACAAGTGTCCATAGCCGAAATTGGCGCGCGGGAAATATGCTTGGTAAAGGATATTCATTAGAAGAAGTATTAGATAGTATGGGTATGGTAGTTGAAGGTGTACGAACAACGAAAGCGGCATACGAAATGGCTGAGAAAATGGAAGTTGAAATGCCGATTACGTCAGCTTTATATGATGTGCTATTCAATGGAAATAATGTGAAAGATGCAGTAGGATCATTGATGGGGCGTGTTCGTAAACATGAAGTTGAAGCAATACCCGATTTATTATAACAAAAAGCTGTATGCGTGCAAAAAAGCACGTATACAGCTTTTTGGTTTTTCTAGGTCTTTTCACCATTTGATTCTTTTTGCATACGATGGAGTGTAAATTGAAGAGAGGGTGAAGGGAATGGATAACAACATTTTCAATAATATTGAGAAAGAAGCGAAAGTAAATAAAGACGATATTTTTAAATTAGCATCATCTGTACAAAACGCAAATTTACGTGATGAAAAAGTACTACGTCAATTAATTCATCAAGTTGCAACAATGGCGGGAAGAGAGGTGCCAAAAGAACAAGAAGATCAAATTGTAAAAGCAATTATTAATAATAATATGCCAGCGGACTTTAGCTCGTTAAGTAAGATGTTTAAAAAATAAAGTATGAGAAACAAAGGATTCGAGGATTGCATACGATAGCTATGAAAATGGAAATGGAGCTGTTTGTGGGCATATTTGGTCAACCGAAGCGAAGGGGATACATTCGCTTCGGTTTTATTTTTGTTTCAAAGTTTATCAGAAAGTAAGGGAGTGAGGAGATTTACGTCAATTAAAGCTTACTTTTGGTAGTTTTATTTACTTTGGAAAATCCCGGTTGGTGATGACAAATCATTAGTGGGAGAGAAAGAAAACACTTATTGATTAAAGTTTCGCTTTATCCCGCATTAACGGGCAGTAAGACCCCCACCTCAAGATTCAGAGAAAAACGAGGAAGATAGGTGTGGGATCAACGGCCTGTAAAAGCCCGATTGGTTCAACTAATAATTAGGGGGGATGAAGAAAACCCCACTGATTAAAGTTTCGCTTTATATAAAATAATTTTACTCTTTCAGTATATAATTTGTTTTAACAAAAGCAAAAGGTGACTCGTACTCATTTACTCTCTTTGCTTTCACATGACATGGGATAAAAAGAGGGTCTGGGCGCTTCTATGCATGGTCGGATGCTCTCTCCTACCCTAAAAAGAAGGGAGGTATATTATTTTTTTATTTGTTTAAAATTTTTAATTTGTTAAAATAATATAAAAATAGATTAATAATTAAGGAGTGTGCCTATGTCTGAAGGACTTATAAAAATGTGGTTTTCTTTAGGGGCTATGGGATTTATGTTTATTGCGGTAGTTTTTATTTTATTAAGTAGACATAAAATGAAGAATAAAATTTTGAAAGGGATTACAGCGAGTATTGCCTATACGCTTATGATTGTATCTGGGATTGTTATTTTCCTTGTAGTGTTTAGTGGACCGGTTGAACAATAAGAATGAATAATCAGTACTCTTTATTTTCATTTTCGGATAGATTGTGAGGAGATAGGTGGAGATGTGTAAACGAGTTGTAATGGATGGGATTGAGAAAATAAAGGATGGATTATCTGTGAAAAAACCATATATTATTTTAATATTTTGTTGTATAAGCCTTTTATCAGGATGTATGTATCCTAGAGAAAATATGAAACAAAATGCTGTCCCTTATGAAGATCAGTTGCAAGCTGTTCAAAAGGCAGTCAATACATACAAGGAACAAAATAGTGGCTTATTACCAATTAAAACACGTGATATGAATACACCAATTTATCAGAAATACCCCATTGATTTTCAAAAAATTGCACCACGTTATATACAAGAAGCACCTGGAAATGCATATGAAAGTGGTGGAGTGTATCAATATGTATTAGTAGATGTAGAAACAAATCCAACGGTAAAGTTACTTGACGTCAGAATGGCGGAACAAATACGAGATGTCAAGTTGAAGTTGCGAATGTATCGCGATGATCATCAATATCCTCCTTTTAAAAAGGTTATTGCAGATGGTGTTTATGAACTGGATTTTAAAAAAATGGGATATAAAGATGTGCCGCAAGTGACAAGTCCATATTCTGGAAGAGGGTTGCCGCTTGTAATCAATGAAAAAGGAGAGATTTTTGTTGATTATCGAATGGATTTATATGAAATGTTACAAAAAAATGGAGAAAAAATAAAAGAGGGAGAAGATATTCGGAATATGCTTTTAAAAGATACACCATTTGTGCCTGCGTACTCTTTACCGTATACAGTAAAAAACGGAGAACCAATTTTTTTTAAATGATAAGTCATGAACCTTTCTTTTAGCGAATAAGTTCTAGAAGAAAGGTTTTTTTCATGTAATACAACTTATGATGAAAACAAAAAGTTCTTTTTAAATAGTCATATGAATTTAGGACAAAATCATATGATATATTGTCCGCACTTCTAGAATATTTTATATGATAAGAAACATCAATGAAGGCTATTGTATGTGAATACAAACTTGTATTATTCCCAAAAATTTTGAGGGAGGGAATCACTTGGAAAAGGTCGATATTTTTAAAGATATTGCTGAGCGCACGGGCGGTGATATTTATTTAGGGGTTGTAGGAGCTGTTCGAACAGGAAAATCAACGTTTATTAAAAAATTTATGGAACTTGTTGTTATTCCGAATATCGAAAATGATTCAGATCGTCAAAGAGCACAAGATGAATTACCTCAAAGTGCCGCTGGACGTACGATTATGACAACAGAACCAAAATTTGTTCCAAACCAAGCGGTTTCCATTCAGGTTGATGACGGTCTTGAAGTAAATATTCGATTAGTAGATTGTGTAGGTTATACGGTTCCTGGAGCGAAAGGATACGAAGATGAGAATGGCCCAAGAATGATTAATACACCTTGGTATGAAGAGCCTATCCCGTTTCATGAGGCTGCTGAAATTGGAACTCGTAAAGTAATTCAAGAACATTCTACTATTGGGGTTGTCATTACAACTGATGGAACGATTGGAGAAATTCCAAGACGGGATTATATAGAAGCAGAAGAACGTGTTATCAATGAATTAAAAGAAGTAGGTAAACCATTTATCATGATTATTAATACTGTACAGCCTTATCATCCAGATACAGAACAGTTACGTCAAAGTTTATCAGAAGAGCATGATATTCCTGTATTGGCAATGAGTGTGGAGAGTTTAAGAGAAACAGATGTTTACAATGTACTTCGCGAAGCTTTATTTGAATTCCCTGTTTTGGAAGTGAATGTGAATCTACCAAGCTGGGTCATGGTATTAAATGAAGGACATTGGTTACGCCAAAGTTATCAAGAAGCTGTTCAAGAGACAGTTAAAGATATAAAACGACTTCGCGATGTAGACCGTGTTGTCTGGCAGTTTAGTCAATATGAGTTTATTGATCGGGCGAGTCTAGCTGGGATCGATATGGGGCAAGGTGTTGCAGAAATTGACTTATATGCACCGGATGAGTTGTACGATCAAATATTAAAAGAAGTTGTAGGCGTAGAAATTAGAGGGAAAGATCATTTGTTAAAGTTGATGCTTGATTTTTCTCATGCGAAAACGGAGTATGATCAAGTTTCAGATGCTTTAAGGATGGTCAAACAAACAGGGTATGGTGTGGCTGCACCTGCATTAGCTGATATGAGTCTAGATGAGCCGGAAATTATTCGCCATGGATCGCGATTTGGTGTGAAATTAAAGGCCGTTGCACCGTCGATTCATATGATTAAAGTCGATGTTGAATCTACTTTTGAGCCAATTATTGGTACTGAAAAGCAAAGTGAAGAGCTTGTCCGTTACTTAATGCAAGATTTTGAAGATGATCCGCTTTCTATATGGAACTCTGATATCTTTGGACGTTCGCTGAGTTCAATTGTTCGAGAAGGGATTCAAGCAAAATTGTCTTTAATGCCTGAAAATGCACGTTATAAATTAAAAGAAACGCTCGAAAGAATTATTAACGAAGGATCTGGCGGATTAATTGCCATTATTTTATAAACAAAAGCTCCCTGCTCGCAGGGAGCTTTTGTTTTTTATCTCGTATAAGATACCTACCGAAAAGGAGGATATATGGAGAGATAACGGTCTAGAAGTGCTAGGTTCGTGATAGAAGTTTCGCTTTATAGGGGAGTAGCTAGCAAATAAATAGCCATTATCTAACACTTTGTAGCATATTGTCAAGTTTCATCGTTTTTTCACATTTTCGTAGTAACAATTTCTTTAAAAATATTGAATTATACAGGAGAATCGTATAATATAGGCGTTGATAATGATTTATCTACATCTTTGTAGTATAGAATTTGTAAAAATTGCCTACAAATGAAAGTAAGACTCATTTTATGATCATTATACAGTCTTATCTTTGGGAGGAGGTGAATGGCATGAACAAGACAGATTTAATCAATGCTGTTGCAGAAGCAAGTTCCCTTTCTAAAAAGGACGCAACAAAAGCAGTTGACGCTGTTTTTGATTCTATCTTAGAAGCTTTAAAACAAGGTGATAAAGTACAATTGATCGGATTCGGTAACTTCGAAGTTCGTGAGCGTGCGGCTCGTAAAGGACGTAACCCACAAACTGGTGAGGAAATTGAAATCGCTGCAAGTAAAGTACCTGCATTCAAACCTGGTAAAGCGTTAAAAGATGCGGTTAAATAATCCTTACATATTAACAGGGAAGAAGAGTTTCCTTTTTTGGGGAACTCTTCTTTTTGCTTTTAAAATCATAAATATGCTAGAATGTGTTCGTATCACTTTTAGGTTTTTCGGGAGGGTTAAGCGGATGGTAAAAGTTAACTTAGAACAAATTGAACAGGCGGTGCGCCTCATTTTAGAAGCGATTGGGGACGATCCTAACCGTGAGGGTGTACTAGATACACCAAAACGTGTTGCGAAGATGTATGCAGAAGTATTTTCAGGTATGCACGAAGATCCGAAGGAACATTTGCATAAAGTGTTTGGAGAAGATCACGAAGAACTTGTATTAGTGAAAGATATTCCGTTTTATTCGATGTGTGAGCATCATCTCGTTCCTTTTTATGGAGTTGCTCATGTTGCATATATTCCACGTGGTGGAAAAGTAACGGGTTTAAGTAAATTAGCTCGTACTGTAGATACAATTGCACGTCGTCCACAACTTCAAGAGCGTATTACTTCAACAGTAGCTGATTCTATTATGGAAGTACTAGAGCCACATGGTGTGATGGTAGTTGTTGAAGCAGAGCATATGTGTATGACAATGCGCGGCGTGAAGAAACCTGGTGCAAAAACGGTAACTACAGCAGTGCGCGGTGTACTAGAAAATAACGCAGCGGCACGTAGTGAAATTTTGTCTTTTATTAAGGAGAAGTAAAGGAAAGCGGGAAACTGCTTTTCTTTTTTATTTATATCATTTTATGAATGGTTACATATCGTCTTTAAAAAGTTACATATATTTTTTGGGTTGTCCATGAACTTATGGATGAGTGATTTTTTGTTTTTTATGCATATTATATGAATAGAAATCTAAATTGTAGTTTGTTTTGATTCCCCAAGTTTTGGTTATAGAAAATAGAATGTATGTGTTATAATAGGTTTTATGAATTAGAAAACAAGGGTGATTTTTTGTGTGTGACATCTACGGAAGGTATGCGGATATAAGGGAGCAGTTGCTAGCAAAACTGCGCCATCCTTATTTTATAAACTATATTGAAGAACCATTTATTGATGAAGAAAAAGTAGTGCTTTTATATGCTGCTTTAAAAAGTACAAATTTACATAAAGAGCAAATTGATCATTATGTAGTAACGATTATGCTTGTGCAGATAGCTCTCGATACACATGAAAAGGTGTCAAACAAAGCAGATAAAGAAACGAGCGGATTTCATAAGCGGCGTCAACTTACAGTCCTTGCAGGTGACTATTATAGTGGGTTGTATTATTATTTACTTTCAATGAATTGTGATATTGTACTGATTCGTGCGCTGGCTGAAGGAATTAAAGAAATTAATGAACATAAAATTATGTTATATCAGAAGGCATATCAAACAGTTGATGAAGTTATTGAAAGCATGATGACGATTGAGTCCGCACTTTTGCAGAAAACATGTGATCATTTTCATGTATCATATTGGAAGCCGTTTATAGCGTATGTATTAGGGAGAGAGCGTCTTCAAAAAGAGTATCAATTGCATGCTGAAAGACAAAATGTACCTGTTTTTCAAGCGGTTCAAGCGACTCTATCAAATGATGATGACAGAAACGTGGAAACCGTCTGTAAAGAATGGTTGGAAGAAGTGGACAAACAAGAACGTACATTTCTACAAAAGCATAAAGAAATTGGGGATCTAGTTTCTACTTTAAAAGATAAATTGAAAACATAAGCAATTTTATATTGGAAGAAGGGTAAGAGCATGCAGCAATCAAAAGAAGAAAGAGTACATGATGTATTTGAGAAAATCTCTGATAAATACGATGTAATGAATTCGGTTATAAGTTTTCAAAGACATAAAGCATGGCGAAAAGAAACGATGCGAATTATGGATGTGCGGCCTGGAAGTAAGGCGTTAGATGTGTGTTGTGGAACTGCTGATTGGACAATTGCAATGGCGGATGCAGTTGGAACGACTGGAAAAGTATATGGATTAGACTTTAGTGAAAATATGCTATCTGTCGGAAAAGAAAAAGTAAAAGCTTTAGAATTAAAACATGTAGAACTTCTGCACGGGAATGCAATGGAACTGCCATTTGAAGATAATACATTTGATTATGTAACAATTGGTTTTGGATTGCGTAACGTTCCAGATTATATGCACGTATTAAAAGAAATGACACGTGTGGTTAAACCAGGTGGAAAAGTAATTTGTTTAGAAACATCTCAACCAACGATGGTTGGTTTTCGTCAGATGTATGTTTTATATTTTAAATATATCATGCCGTTATTTGGAAAGATGTTTGCCAAAAGTTATAAGGAATATTCATGGCTTCAAGAGTCTGCCAGCACATTCCCAGGGATGAAAGAATTAGCAAGTATGTTTGAGACCGCTGGGCTTGAGCGTGTACAAGTGAAACCATTTACTTTTGGAGTAGCAGCTATGCATTTAGGGTTTAAACCCGAATCAAAATAGAAAAAAGACGTTTTAGGTTAAGGTGAACAATATGAAGTTACAACTTATGTACTCTTTTTTACGATCGGATATTAATGTGATAGAAAAAGAATTAAAGAAGGTTGTTGCCTCAGAACAACAACTAATAGAAGATGCGGCATTGCAACTTATTGAAGCTGGTGGGAAACGAATTCGTCCTGTTTTTGTATTGCTTGCAGGGAAATTTGGGGACTATAAGTTAGATGCAATTAAGCATGTGGCAGTTGCGCTAGAACTTATTCATATGGCTTCTCTTGTTCATGATGACGTAATTGATGCAGCGCTATTGCGACGTAGTAGCCCAACGGTTAATGCGAAATGGGGAGACCGAATTGCGATGTATACAGGAGATTATTTGTTTGCGAAGTCTCTTGAATGTATTACCAATTTAGAAGTTCCAGAAGCACATCAAGCCTTGTCGTATACAATTTTGGAAGTTTGTAAAGGTGAAATTGAACAAATTAAGGATAAGTATAATTACAATCAAAATTTAAGAACGTATTTACGAAGAATAAAGAGGAAAACAGCACTATTAATTGCGGCAAGTTGTCAGTTAGGTGCTATTGCTTCGGGAGCGAATCGTGATACGGTGAATCGTTTGTTTTGGTATGGCTATTTTGTTGGTATGTCTTATCAAATCATTGATGATATTTTAGATTTTGTGTCAACAGAAGAAAAGCTTGGAAAGCCTGCAGGTGGAGATTTGTTACAGGGAAATGTTACACTGCCAGCGCTGTATGCTATGGAGGATCCGAAACTCCGAGAGAAAATTGTAGCAGTTCATGAAAATACAACGGCAAGTGAAATGAATGAAATTATTCATGGGATTAAAAATAGCCCAGCAATTGACCAAGCCTTTGCGTTTAGTGAACGTTATTTACATAAAGCATTAGAGGTAATAAAGCCATTGCCACGTGGGCAAGCAAAATATGCATTGCAAAATGTCGCAAAGTATATTGGAAAACGAAAATTTTAATGCATTTCTTTTACAAATAAAATAATCTCTCTATTTCAAAACTATTGCACAATTGTGATAAGGGTGTTAATATGTGTGTGGGGATATACAATTACATACATAATTCAGAAGTGGAGAGATTTTTTATGGAAAAAACATTTCTAATGGTAAAACCAGACGGTGTACAACGTGCCTTCATTGGGGAAATTGTAGCTCGCTTTGAGAAAAAGGGCTTTCAATTAGTTGGTGCGAAATTAATGCAAGTGACTCCAGAAATTGCAGGACAACATTACGCTGAGCACACAGAAAAACCTTTCTTTGGTGAATTAGTAGATTTCATTACATCTGGTCCTGTTTTTGCGATGGTATGGCAAGGTGAAGGTGTAGTAGATACTGCTCGTAATATGATGGGTAAAACAAGACCTCATGAAGCGGCACCAGGTACAATTCGTGGCGATTTTGGTGTAACAGTTGCGAAAAATATTATCCATGGTTCTGATTCTCTAGAAAGTGCAGAACGTGAGATTGGTATTTTCTTCAAAGAAGAAGAGTTAGTAGATTACTCAAAATTAATGAATCAATGGATTTACTAATTATTTTAAAATAATTTGTAAACGCTTTAATCACTGTGATAATAGTGAAAAGTGCAAGGGGATAATTACTTCCTCTTGCACTTTTTTAGTTTCAAATAGTTACGAAGGTAAGCTTGGTATGATATATTGATACATAAAGTAAAGTTTCTATTAATTAAGAAACTTTACTTTATGTATCAACAGAATGGCAAATGATGTTTAAACGAATAGTATGTGTTCTGCCCTGCTATTTTCGTTTTTAGTATGATGTTGTAGTATTGCTAGAGCAAATGAAATAAATACAAGAAAAGAGGAATAACCGATGAGATATATGACAGCTGGTGAGTCTCATGGTCCGCAACTTACAACGATTTTAGAAGGAATTCCGGCAGGTTTATCTCTAGTGGCGGATGATATAAATGAAGAGTTAGCGAGAAGACAAAAAGGATACGGCCGCGGAAGACGCATGCAAATTGAAAAAGATCAAGTGCAAATTGTCAGTGGTGTTAGACATGGACATACACTCGGGTCTCCAATTGCGCTCGTTGTAGAAAATCGAGATTTTACCCATTGGACAAAGATTATGGGAGTAGATCCGTTGACTGAACAAGAAGCAAAAGAGATGAAAAGACAAATTACAAGACCAAGACCTGGTCATGCTGATTTAAATGGTGCCATTAAATACGGGCACCGTGATATGAGAAATGTACTTGAACGCTCTTCGGCACGTGAAACAACAGTTCGAGTTGCAGCAGGTGCTGTTGCAAAAAAACTTTTAGCAGAGTTAGGTGTCAAGGTTGCAGGGCATGTAATTGAAATTGGTGGTGTGCAGGCAGAAAATCTTACATATGACTCAATAGAACGACTACAAGAAATTACAGAAGCGTCTCCTGTTCGTTGTTTAGATGAAGAAGCAGGAAAAAAAATGATGCAGGCAATTGATGATGCGAAAACAAGTGGAGATTCTATTGGTGGCATTGTAGAAGTGATTGTGGAAGGAATGCCAATTGGAGTAGGAAGCTATGTCCATTACGATCGAAAACTTGACGCGAAATTAGCAGCCGCAGTAATGAGCATTAACGCTTTTAAAGGTGTAGAAATTGGTATTGGATTTGAAGCAGCGCATAAACCAGGGAGTCAAGTGCATGATGAAATTCTTTGGGATAAGGAAGATGGATATACAAGAAGAACAAATCATGCGGGTGGATTAGAAGGCGGTATGACAACAGGAATGCCGGTTGTTGTTCGAGGCGTCATGAAACCAATTCCAACCCTGTATAAACCCCTTCAAAGCGTTGATATTGATACGAAAGAATCTTTTTCAGCGAGCATTGAACGTTCGGATAGTTGTGCTGTACCGGCAGCTAGCGTTGTGGCGGAAGCAGTCGTTGCGTGGGAGCTAGCGGTAGCTCTAGTAGAACAATTTGGAGCAGATCGTATAGATAGTATTCGTGAAAATATAAAGAAACATAATGAATATGCGAGGGGATTTTAATGGAAAAAATACATATTCAGACGCAGTCTAAAGAGTATGATGTATATATAGGAAAAGATGCGTTGTCACATTTGACAATGCTTGTTCGAAATATGAAGCCAGCTGTTTCTAATATAATGATTATGTCTGATGAATCTGTCGCATCATTTCATTTAGAAAAAGTTATGAATGCATTGCAAGTAGAAAAACATGTTTTTTCATTTGTTGTTCCAAGTGGAGAAAAAGAAAAATCATTTGAAAATTTTTATGCGGCTCATACTTCAGCGCTTGAAAATGGGATAGATCGACATTCTTTAGTTGTTGCACTTGGAGGAGGAATGATCGGTGATTTAGCTGGTTTTATTGCGGCGACATTTATGCGTGGTATTCGCTTCATTCAAGTTCCAACAACGTTACTAGCGCATGACAGTGCAGTTGGTGGAAAAGTTGCCATTAATCATCCATTAGGAAAAAATATGATTGGAGCGTTTCATCAGCCGGAAGCAGTGCTGTATCATACACCGTTTTTAAACTCGTTACCGGAAAAAGAATGGCGTTCAGGATTTGCGGAAGCAATTAAACATGCTTTGATTGGTGATGTGGAATTATATCATTGGTTAAAGCGTGAAGTGAAGACATTAGAAGATATAAGAGATGAAAAGTTAATTTATATTTTAAAGAGAGCGATTCCTGTAAAGGCGAATATTGTAGCTCAAGATGAAACGGAAAAAGGAGTGCGTGCTCATTTAAACTTTGGGCATACATTAGGGCATGCTCTTGAAAAAGAGATGGGATATGGCAACATCACACATGGCGATGGGGTTGCAATTGGTATGCTATTCGCTATATTTTTAAGTGAGCAAATTTATAAGGTGGACCTTGGCTATAAAGAAATGAAGCGTTGGTTTTCTCAGTATGGTTATCCAGATATGCCGATTCATTTAAATGTAGAACGTCTTATACAAGTGATGAAACAAGATAAAAAAGCGAACGCAGGAATAATTCATATGGTACTTATGCAGGAATATGGGGTAGTGAATGTCGTATCTATTTCAGATGAGACTGTTCATGTTGCATTAGAAGCATTTCAAAGAGATGGGGAATCTATTTAAATCACGCAATACGCGGCGCGATTACAGTCGAACATAATGAATCCTAAGAAATATTAATTGCAACAGAGTATTTAGTAAACGAAATCATAAATGAAAATGAAGTTTGCCCTACTGATATCGTGTCGGTTTTACTTTCTATGACGGCAGATCTGAATAATTGTTTTCCTGCAGCGGCATTAAGACGTTTAGAAGGATGTATATATGTACCGGTGATGTGCGTGAAAGAGATAGGAGTACCCAATGCTTTGTAGAAGTGTATTCGTGTAATGATGACGGTCATGACAAAAAATTACAACATGAAGTAAAGCATGTGTATGTAGAAAAGGCAACTATACTTCGGCCTGATCTAGTAAAATGACAGGGGGAATAAAAATGAGAGTAAAAGAGCAATTGTTAACTTTGAAAGCATATGTACCTGGCAAAAACATTGAAGAAGTAAAAAGAGAATATGGATTATCTAAAATTGTGAAATTAGCATCTAATGAAAACCCATTTGGTTGTTCAAAACGTGTAACGGAAGTTTTAGCTTCCTTAAGTACGCAATATGCTTTATATCCAGATGGAGCAGCTTTTGAACTTCGTGAAAAAGTAGCTGCGCATCTTCATGTGAAAGCAGAACAACTTTTGTTTGGTAGTGGATTAGATGAAGTCATTCAAATGATTAGTCGTGCTTTATTACATAAAGGTACAAATGTTGTAATGGCAAATCCAACATTTTCACAATACTACCACCATGCTGTGATTGAAGGAGCAGAGGTTCGTGAAGTGCCACTTAAGGATGGTATTCACGACTTGGATGCGATGCTTGAGAAAATTGATGAGAAAACACAAATTGTATGGATTTGTAATCCGAATAATCCAACAGGAACATATGTAGAAAAACAAAAATTACTTTCATTTTTAGAGGCAGTTCCGAAAAGGACGCTTGTCATTATGGATGAAGCATACTATGAATATGCAGGAGCAGAAGATTATCCGCAAACATTACCGCTTCTTGAAGAGTATGAAAACCTTATGGTGCTACGTACATTTTCAAAAGCATATGGTTTAGCTGCTTTTCGCCTTGGTTATGCTGTAGGGAATGAAAAACTTATACAGCAATTAGAAGTAGCGAGACTACCGTTTAATACGTCGACTATTGCGCAAGCTGTAGCGTCAGTTGCAATAGAAGATCAGGTGTTTTTACAAGAGTGTGTGAAGCGAAATGCCGAAGGATTAAATCAATATTATACGTTCTGTGAGAAATACGACGTTTTTTATTATCCATCACAAACAAATTTCATCTTCTTAGAGCTTGGAATTCCTGGTAACGAAGCATTTGAAAGATTAATGCGAAAAGGGTATATTGTTCGTTCAGGTGCTGCATTTGGCTTGCCTGAGGGTATTCGAATTACGGTTGGTTTAAAAGAAGAGAATGATGAGATTATTGAATTACTTACGGAACTTGTAAAGAAAGAAGAAACATATTCTTAAAAATGGTAGCGGCTCCTATTAGTAGGAGTCGTTTTCTTTTAGATTAAACATATTTGCACGATGAAGAAAGAAAGAAGTACAATAAAGATATATACATACAAATTGAAAATGGTGATGCAGTCGCTGTATCCTATCCGAATTTTTTTGAACAGTTAGAATCTCTGTGAAGCAAAAGAATCTTTTCAGTTTAGAAAGATTCTTTCTGCATCCTTTTAGTTGCTTACATGACGACTGTTGTTTATGATTAATGAACAGAAGAGAATATTATAAGAGTTAAAGGAGACATTTATGCAAAAGTTTGAACAGGCTGTTTCTTACATTGAAAACGGTGAAGCAGAAAAAGGATTAGAACAATTAAAAGAATTGGTAAAACAAGGGACGGACGAAGAGAAATATGATATTGCTCGTTACTATCATACGCTTGGATTTATTGATGAAGCGTTAGCGATTACAGAAGATTTACGGTTGTTATATCCCGAGGAAAGCGAGTTTACAATCTTTTTAGCAGAGTTATATATTGATTTAGATAAAGAAGATGAGGCAATCGAAGTACTCCATGATATTCCTGAAGATGACGAACTGTATGTTCAATCTCTACTACTTGTTGCGGATTTATTTCAAATGCAGGGCTTCGATGATGTCGCAGAACAAAAGTTATTAAAAGCAAAAGAAATGATGCCAGAAGAGCCTGTTATAACTTTTGGACTAGCAGAACTTTATAGTAGCAAAGGTGAAGAGCAAAAAGCAATTGCCTATTATCAGTCATTACTTTCTGAGCACAAGGTAATGGGAGGTGTTGTAATTGCCCTTCGCCTGGCGGAAACATTAAGTGCAATTGGAAACTGGGAAGAAGCAATTACATACTATGAAGAAGGATTAGAACAGCAGAAAGATATTCATTCTTTATTTGGCTATGCATTTACACTTTATCAAGGTGAAGAGTATCAAAGATCAATCGGGGCTTGGCAAGAATTAAAAGAATTAGACCCGGAATATGCATCCTTATATATGTATTTAGCTAAATGTTATGAAAAAGAAGGAATGCTTCAAGAAAGTTATGAAACACTTCATGAAGGAATTAAAATTGATGAGTTATCCGTGCCTCTTTATGTAGAACTTGCAAATATTGCGGCGAAGATAGGAAAATTAGCAGAAGCTGAAGAATTGCTTCAAAAAGCATTACAGCTTGATCCAGGACATTTAGGTGCGATATTAAAATATGCATATATCTTAAAAGAACAAGAAAAATATGAAGAGTTAATCGCTGTTGTAGAAAATGCAATGGACAGTGGAGAGCAAGATACGCAATTACTTTGGGATTTGGCATTTGCTAAAAAACAATTAGAAATGTATTCTGATGCATTAAAACACTATGAGAGTGCATATACTTCTTTTAAGAATCATCCAGATTTCTTGGAAGAGTACGGCTATTTCTTATTAGAAGAAGGGTTACGAAAAGAAGCGAAAGAAGTATTTACACGCTTATTACAACTGGATCCGACACAAATTCACATCGAAGAATTGCTATATAATTTAGAGGATTTTTCATAAGTTGGAAGGAAAGTGAATGCTGCTTCTTGAATTTAAAAAATAAGAAAAAAGAAAGACAGAGGAGGGACTAAGCGCTATGAATACCCCTGTTTCTGTAAACGAGAAGAAGGATTTCGTAAAATGGTTTTTAAACAATTATCAACTGAAACAGCGTGAATGTGTATGGATTTTAAATTATTTAATGAGTCATGACCAATTAATGCACAAGGTCCACTTCGTAGAACATGCAAAATATTGCCCTCGTGGCTTAGTGATGTCAGCAAATTGCGTGAAAGATACACCGTTTCACTTCTTTAAACAAAATGTTATGACGACGGATGCAGAAAAATCGTTTCATGACATTCGTTTAAATCGAGATGAGGATATTTATATTCAACTTAATTTTAAATCATCGTTTCAAAATGCAAATTATGTAGCGGTATTAGAAGAAAATCCATACTTACCAAAGCATATTGAAGTAAATGAAAAAGATCGTTTACTTGCAGAACGATTTTTAGAAGAGAGTGTATTTTCATTTCGAAGAGATCGACTTTTAAAACAAATCGATGAAGCGCTGGACAATCAGGATAAGGAAGCTTTTTGTAAGTTAACAGAGGAATTGAAAAGCTTGTAAGGAATGTTAATTTTATTTAATTTTGACAAACTTCTGACTATTTGAAGAAAAACTACCTAATATAGGTAGTTTTTCTTTTTTTACCTGTTTTAGTATGGTTTAATAGATATAAAGTGAAAGTTCTGTCATTTAAAATGGAATAAGAGGTAAAGGGGGGAATTATGGTGAAATGGGTTGTAAAAGATGCAGAGCAATTTGAACAAGCTAGAGAATATGTGGATACTGGTATTATACCCCTTCTTTCTATTTCAGTAACAAAAGAAATGAAAAGTATTGTTGCACAAGGGGAATTTATTGAAAATTTAAGCAGGGAGTTAGAAAGAGAATATAAAGGAAGGGTGTTTCTACTACCTCCGTTTACTTATTTAGTTGAACAACAAAAGGGGGAGCAAGAGCGTCTGCAAGATTGGACAAGTCACTTACAAGAGCAAGGATTGAAACATATTGCATATGTTACAAGTGATTTTTCATGGAAAGAGGCTGAAACTGCATTGTCAGGTCATTTGTTTTGGTTACCCGCTCTATCGCTAGAAGAATTTAGTGATCAAGCGAAAAGAGAAATAATTCATGCGCATGTAAAAAATATAATGGCTTTATTAACAGAAAAGTGGGAAAATAAAAAATAACCAGATAGTTCTTATGATTATGAGTAGTATGATATTGACCTGCGCATGTGGGTATTATATCATGATAGTGTCCTAGTTTTTATTTTTATACTGTTTTGTCACGGGGGGACAATTTCTGATAGAGGGGGGAAATTTTCGTGAGCGAGAAAGAACATCGTGTGTCAAGAAGACAATTTTTGAACTACACGCTTACAGGTGTAGGAGGTTTTATGGCAGCTGGAATTTTAATGCCGATGACGCGTTTTGCGCTTGATCCAGTTTTAAGGAAAGAAGCAGGGGGAGATATGGTTGCTGTTGCGCAAGTAAAAGAGATTTCAGCAGAACCAAAACGCTTCGACTTTAAAGTGAAACAAGTTGATGGTTGGTATAAGTCAGAAGAGCCAAAATCAGCGTGGGTGTATAAAAATGAAAGCGGCGACATAGTGGCATTATCTCCGGTGTGTAAACATTTAGGGTGTACGGTAAACTGGAATTCGGACAAGAGTCATCCAAATCAATTCTTTTGTCCTTGTCACGCGGGGCGTTATACGAAAGATGGTACGAATGTGAAGGGAACTCCACCGCTCGCACCGCTTGATTTGTATGAAGCAAAAGTAAAGGATGGAACGCTTTATCTAGGTAAAGCAAAGCCACAAGGGGGTGCGAAATAGATGCTAAATAAAATTTATGATTGGGTGGACGAAAGGTTGGATATTACACCAATATGGCGTGATATTGCAGACCATGAAGTACCAGAGCATGTAAACCCAGCGCATCATTTTTCAGCATTTGTCTATTGCTTTGGAGGGCTAACATTCTTCGTCACTGTGATTCAAATTTTATCAGGTATGTTTTTAACAATGTATTATGTGCCTGATATTAAAAATGCCTGGGAATCTGTTTATTATTTACAAAATGAAGTTGCATATGGGCAAATTGTTCGCGGCATGCACCATTGGGGTGCCAGCCTTGTAATTGTAATGATGTTTTTACATACACTTAGGGTTTTCTTCCAAGGTGCATATAAGAAACCTCGTGAATTAAACTGGATTGTCGGTGTTCTTATTTTCTTTGTTATGCTAGGTCTTGGTTTTACCGGATATTTATTACCATGGGATATGAAAGCGTTATTTGCAACAAAAGTAGGGATTCAAATTGCGGAGCAAACACCGCTTATCGGCCCTTATATTAAAACATTACTTGCTGGTCATTCCGAAATTGTTGGGGCTCAAACATTAACTCGCTTCTTTGCTATTCACGTCTTCTTCTTACCAGCAGCACTTCTAGGCTTAATGGCCTTCCACTTCATCATGATTCGCAAACAAGGTATTTCTGGTCCGCTATAAGAGATTGCTAATTTGAAAGAATAGGAGAAAAATTGAATTAAAGGAGGGAGATTATGCATCGCGGTAAAGGGATGAAGTTTGTGGGAGATTCACGGGTACCTGTTGCACGTAAACCGAATATCCCGAAAGATTATTCTGAATATCCAGGGAAAACAGAAGCGTTTTGGCCGAACTTCTTATTGAAAGAATGGATGGTTGGTGCGGTTTTTTTAATCGGTTATTTATGTTTAACGGTGGCGCACCCGTCACCACTTGAGAGAATGGCGGATCCTACAGATGCAGGATATATACCACTTCCAGACTGGTACTTCTTATTTTTATATCAATTGTTAAAATACTCATATGCATCAGGCCCGTTTACTGTAATTGGCGCGTTTATTATGCCAGGGATTGCATTTGGAGCATTGTTATTGGCTCCATTTCTCGATCGAGGTCCTGAAAGACGTCCATTGAAACGTCCAGTTGCAACTGGATTTATGCTTTTAGCAATTGCTTCTATCATCTTTTTAACATGGGAATCTGTGGCGCACCATGACTGGGAAGCTGCAAAAAAACAAGGTGCGATTGTTAAAACGGTTCAAGTTGATAAAAATGATGAAGGTTATAAGCTTGTGCAAAAAAATACGTGTTTAACATGTCACGGTGATAACTTGCAAGGTGGTGCAGCGGCACCAGCACTGCAAAACTTAACTTTAAAACCAGAGGAAATTGCAAAGATCGCGAAAGATGGAAAAGGTGCAATGCCTAAAGGGGTATTTAAAGGTACGGATGAAGAGCTGAAAAAACTTTCAGAGTTCATTGCGAAATATAATAAAAAATAAGAGAGAGCTGACTGCAATTTTGTAGTCAGCTTTTCTATTTGGAATAAGAAGTTTGGTATAATATATAAATACATTTTGATTTTTTAAGATATCAGTGGTCGCCCCCTTCCAGCCAAAAAGAAAGGGTTTATATCAGTTTTTCAATTTGTATTTATATAGAATGGGTATTTTGATGTAATGAAGAACTACTATATTTGAAAGGTGTTGTACATATAGATTGGTTTATTTGTATGCTTTATTAAGACAGCGTTCCGTTTTATTATTTTTGCTCATCATTAACATTTTAGGGACAATATATGGTTTCCTTTGGTATGGAGATCAACTGATGGAAACTTCAGTGATATTCTGGCCATTTGTTCCTGATAGTCCTATTGCAAGTTTCTTTTTTGTTTTTGTATTATTGGCCTTTTTGTGCAATAAAAATTGGGGGCTAATCGAAGCCTTAGCAATCGTTTCCTTAATGAAATATGGTATATGGGCTGTTGTTGTAAATGGTATTATGTTTATAGTTAAGGGAGACCTTGGGTTTATCAGTTATATGTTGGTATTTTCTCATTTTGCAATGGCTGTACAAGGTTTATTGTATGCCCCGTTTTACCGTATAAAAAAGTGGCATTATATTGTAGCAGTCATATGGACGTTACACAATGATGTTATTGATTATTTATTTTGGCAAATGCCAAGATATGGTATCATGCATTTGTTTATAGAACAAATCGGTTATTTTACATTTTGGCTAAGTGTCGCTGTACTAGCTATTACGTATTATTATTGTTTGAGTAAGAATCGAAAGCAGTTTTCGCTATAAAGTGAAACTTTAATCAGTGGTTTTTTCATCCTCCTACTGATTATCAGTCCTCATCAATTGGGAGTGTTACTGTCCTAAAGTAGCGGGATAAAATTAAATGAAGAATTGGGGAACCGAAATGAATGAAAAGAAGATTGGTGTAAGAGTATTGGATCGATTGATTACTGTTATTGTTTCATACTGTATAGCATTTTTTATTTTTGCGATTGCAACTACCATTGTCGTATACGGAAAATGGCTATACTATGCAGATATACATTTTTTAAATATACCAGATTTAGCGAATATGACAGAGTCAGAAATTAAGAAGAACTATGATGTACTAATTACATACCTTTCTCCTTTTTATCATGGACCATTACAGTTTCCTACATTAGATATGTCAACAAACGGAAGAATTCATTTTGTTGATGTGAAAAATATTTTAGTGAACATTCAATACGGAATGTATATGGCGCTTGGAATCGCTTTACTGAGCGGGGTGTATTTACTACGTAAACGAAAAGTGAAGTTTTTATTACATGGCGCAATTTTGACCATTATATTCCCGATTGCGCTTGTTTTACCTATTGTAATTGATTTTGAAAAAAGTTTTGTCCTATTTCATAAACTTCTTTTTAGCAATGATTATTGGCAGTTTGATAGTGAAAAAGATCCTGTTATTCTCATGTTACCGGAACAATTTTTTATGCATGCAGCATGTGCAATTTTGCTATTCATTTTATGTGGTAGTGCGGTTTGTTATTTTATGTATCGTTATTTACGAAGAAAGGGAAGAGTTTCGATAAAGAGAAATTTTAACTAGCGGAGATTCTTCATCACCACTAGTTATGAGTTTTCACCAATCGAGATAAAATATTTTTCAGCTTCGTTCTGTTCTATTCTTGTCCACCTTAACATATTTTGTACTAGTAGTTATAGGGGGGACCGGAATGAAGAGAGTCTTAATTGGAATGATAGCGTTTATGATCATATTGTTTCCAGTACGCATATATGCTGAAAAATGGAATGAGTTGACGGGGCTATTAGATGATTCCTTACAACTTGTAAAACAAGAAGAATATGAAAAAGCAACGCAAGTATTACAGTATTTCTCAGAGCAATTTGTATTACGAGAGAATGAAAAAGAGAATGAGCTAACACCTATACATTTTCGGGTAATTTCTTTAGCATATGACAAAGCGCAGCAATCACTTGGGGAAGAAAGTGTAGATCGGCAAATAAAAATAGATGATGTATTGGCATTACAACTCGTGGTAGATGCAAAGGTGTCTAAATATCAACCGCTTTGGGTAGAACGAGAGGGTCGTGTTATGGGGGCTTTTGCTAAAATCGAAAAGGCACTTCAAGTAGAAGATGATGAACGATTCCAACAATCGCTAAATACATTTTTACATGAATTTGATGTGATTTATCCAAGTTTAATGATTGCATTGCCAGAAAATCAATCACAGCGTGTAAATGCGCATTTATCGTATTTGGACGAATTTCGTAATGTCATGTTAAAAAATAAAAGCGGAAAAACGCAATTGGGGATTATAAAAGGAGATTTACAAAAAATATTTCAAACGGCAAAGAAAGATGAAGTGGATTCTTCTCTCATATGGTTTATGACAATTACAGGTGGGCTCATTTTATTCACATTAACATACGTCGGTTGGAGAAAATATAAGGGAGAAAAAGCAAAGCGTACTAGCGGAATACATTCTAAAAATCGATGAGTTTACTAATACAGGCAAGGATTGTAAGGTTTCTTTATTGACAATGTTTAAAGAAGAAAATAGAATGGATAGTACTACAATTAAGACTTCAATGGAGGTTCATGATGGCTTTTTATTTAATTTACTTCGCGATTATTATGATCATACCGTTGTATGCACAGTCAAAAGTCCGCAGTGCTTATAGTAAATATTCACAAGTGTATTCAACATCAGGTATGACAGGAGCGGAAGTAGCTCGGAAAATTTTAGATGAAAATGGATTATATAACATAGCTGTAGAAGAAACGCCAGGACATTTATCTGATCACTATGATCCAACAGCTAAAACGGTTCGCTTGTCAACTGATAACTATTATGGTCATTCAGTTGCTGGAACAGCTGTAGCAGCTCATGAAGTAGGGCATGCGATTCAAGATGCGAAAGATTATAAATTCATGCGTTTTCGTCATTCATTAGTTCCAGTGGCAAACTTTGGTTCAAATATGTCGTGGATTTTTATTCTAATTGGTATGTTTGCACAAATGTCTGGTTTATTGTTACTAGGAATTGTTTTAATGGCAGCAGGTGTCATTTTCCAACTTGTTACATTACCGGTTGAATTTGATGCTTCAAAACGCGCCATGCAGCAAATCGAAGCACTTGGAATTGTATCGACAGATGAATATGGGCAAGCTCGTAAAGTATTAAATGCAGCGGCATTAACATATGTGGCAGCTGCAGCTGTAGCGGTATTTGAATTACTTCGTCTAGTACTGCTGTATACAGGTATGCAACGTAGTGATGACTAAAGACTATCGATTTCGATAGTCTTTTTGTTTTGGGATCTATTTAGGGACTTTAAATGAGAAAAGAGAGCGTAATGAATTTTAGGGAGAAAGTTATAATAAGAAGTATAGGTAAAGTGACTATGAGTGAAGGTGATGAAAATGCAATATCCAGATTCATTAGTGGAGCAGGTGAAAGAGCGAAGTACTAACTATGCATTAGAAGGTTTTTTATGTGGGCAAGGTCCCAAAAAATCGAAACTGATGCTTGTTGGAGAAGCACCTGGAGAAACTGAAATTTATAATGGAATTCCGTTTAGCGGGAGAGCAGGGAAGCAGTTAATGGGATTTTTAGAGCGGATCGGTCTTACAAGAGAAGAAGTCTATATTACGAGCGCTGTTCGGAGTCGGCCTTATAAATGGAGAGAGAAAAGAGAGCGAAGCGGACAAGTTGTTCAGAAGAAATATAACCGAACACCAAATCAAGGAGAAATCCTTGTGCATGCTCCTTTGTTAGATTATGAATTGGAACGGATTCAGGCGCCGGTTATTGTGACTCTTGGAAATATCGCATTAAAACGTTTGGTAGGAAATGATAAGAAAATCACGGATGTTCACGGACAATTATTAAAGCAACCGGTGCGAAAATTGAAGAATAATCAAAGTACAGATTTTATATGGACTGAGAAAGTGTATAGTATTTTTCCAACATTTCATCCTGCCTCTATTTTTTATAATAGAAGCTTGTTGGATTTGATTTATGAGGATTTAGAAAAGTTGAGGAAGTACATATAAATGTAAGAAAGCTATCGGATTCGATAGCTTTCTTATATTTATCCCGCATTAACGGGCAGTAAGAACTCCACCTCAAAATTCAGCGAAAGCAAAGAAGTTAGGTGGGGGATCAACTGCCTGTAAAAGCCCGATTGGTGAGGGCTGATAATCAGTGGAGGATGAAGAAAACCCCCACTGATGGAAGTTTCACTTTATATGTTTGAAAAGGTTACAGGTTTAATCATGTAATGGTTTTTTATTCTCATCTAACGTAAATCCTTCGCCAACGACATCATGAACATCACTTACTGCAACAAATGCATGGGGATCTACAGAAGTAATAATATTTTTAAGTTTTACAATTTCATTTTTTGCTACAACACAATAAAGTACATTTCGTTCAATTTTTGTATAGGAACCAACTGCTTTTAAAAAGGTAGCTCCGCGCTCCATTTCGGATAAAATTTTGGCTGCGATTTCGTCATTCTTGTCAGAAATAATGGTTGCGCCTTTTGCTGCATATGCTCCCTCTTGCATGAAATCAATTACTTTTGCACCAATAAAGACAGCGACTAACGTATACATGCCTTCGCGATACGATAAGTATGTAAGAATTGAAACGACGATGACAACAGCATCAAACATAAACATTGTTTTTCCCATACTCCAGCCAATATACTTATGTGCTAGTCGTGCGATAATATCGACACCACCAGTTGTTCCTCCATACTTGAATATAATTCCGAGTCCAATCCCGATAAATGCTCCAGCGAACAACGCTGCTAATGTCATATCGTTTTGTAAGTTCAAATGTAGATTTAGTGATTCGTAACGCTGGAAAATCCATAGAAATAAGGAGACGCTAAACGTTCCAATTAATGTGTACAGGAAAGTTGTTCGCCCAAGCAATTTCCAACCGACGAAAAAGAGAGGGATGTTTAAGATTAAGTTTGTATAAGAGGGATCGAATGAAAATAGAAAATATAATAATAGCGTAATACCTGTAAATCCACCTTCTGCCAAGTGGTTTTCAATATTAATATTAACGATACCAAAAGAGAAGATAGCAGAACCAATCAAAATAAATATAATGTTTTGAATCCTTAAATTGGTTTTCATGTAGCAAGCCCCCTAATATGTAATTGTTACTTCGCTCCGCTGAAATAGTACATGACGAAGAAACAAAATCAGAACAGTAAGTCACTTGTATGGGTGTATTGATGAGAAGTAACTTTTTACAGGAAGAACGTTTGCAAAAGAAAATTTCACTTTACCCCGCTTAAACGGCTGATAGGAGATAAATCAAGAAGAAAGAACAGACCAGCCGTAAGAGCCCGATTGGTTAGGGCTAATCTTTTGCGAAAAACCACCGTAAAAGAAAGTTTCACTTTATTATAGTCTATCCAAAAAAACGTGGCAAATAGGGATGGAAGTGGAATAATATTTGTCAAATCGCGATGAATTGGCTAACATGAAAGAGGAAGGATTAGAGGTGAACAACATGGAACAAAAAACGATGAAAGATATGCAGAAAGAAGTAGATGCATATATTAGTCAATTTAAAGAAGGTTATTTTAGTCCACTTGCAATGATGGCTCGTTTGACAGAAGAGATGGGTGAACTTGCAAGAGAAGTGAATCACTATTATGGTGAGAAACCGAAGAAAATCACTGAAAAAGAACGAACAATTGAAGAAGAGCTTGGAGATGTATTATTTGTTATGATCTGTATGGCAAATAGCTTACATATTGATTTAGAAACAGCACATAACACTGTGATGAATAAATTTAATACACGTGATAAAGATCGCTGGACACGTATTGACGAGGGAGAGAAAGAATAATGGAAAATATTAAAGTAATTATTGCAGGGCCAAGAGGACGTATGGGGCAGGAGGCAGTCCTTCTTATGGAAAGAACACCACATTTTCAATTAGTAGCAGCAGTTGATTATAAGCACGGTGGTGAAAAAATTTCCAATCTTGCTGGAATGCCTGCATTAGATGCACCAATCTATGCGGATTTACATACTTGTTTAAATGAAGTAGAAGCAGATGTATTACTAGATTTAACAACGCCAGAAATAGGAAAAAAACACGTTACACTTGCTGTTAAACATGGTCTTCGTTCTGTTATCGGTACGACAGGGTTTACAGAAGAAGAACTTCAGCATTTAACAAACACTGCAAAAGAAAAACAAGTTGGTACCATTATTGCTCCAAACTTTGCAATCGGTGCAGTACTTATGATGAAGTTTTCTCAAATGGCAGCAAAATATTTCCAAGATGTTGAAGTGATTGAATTACATCACGATCAAAAATTAGATGCACCATCAGGTACAGCTGTCAAAACGGTAGATTTAATTCGTCAAAGCCGTGAACCAAAACAACAAGGTCATCCAAATGAAACGGAACAATTAAAAGGAGCACGTGGTGCGAATGTGGATGGTATTCATATTCATAGCGTGCGTTTACCAGGGCTTATTGCACATCAAGAAGTATTGTTCGGTGGAGATGGACAGATGCTAACAGTTCGTCATGACTCATTTAACCGAGCGTCATTTATGTCTGGAGTAAAATTATCTATTGAGACAGTAATGAACCTTGATCATCTTGTATACGGTTTAGAGAATATCATTGACTAAGGGGAGAGACAACGGATGAAAATTGCCTTAATTGCACATGACAAAAAGAAAGATGATATGGTTTCGTTTGCATACGCATATAAACCAATTTTTGAACAACATGAACTTTTCGCAACAGGAACAACAGGTCTTCGTATTATGGAAGCGACTGGTTTAGCAGTTACAAGATATCAATCTGGTCCTCTTGGCGGTGACCAAGAGATTGGTGCAATGATTGCCAAAAATGATTTAGACATGGTAATTTTTTTCCGGGATCCGCTAACGGCACAACCACATGAACCAGATGTAAATGCATTGCTTCGTTTATGTGATGTGTATGCGATTCCGCTTGCAACGAACATGGCAAGTGCAGAAATGTTAATGCATGCATTAAATCGGGGAGATTTAGACTACCGAAAGTTAAGAAAATGAGGGGAACAACTATGAGTGGATTACATATATTAGCGTTTGGTGCCCATGCCGATGATGTTGAAATCGGCATGGCAGGCACCATTGCCAAATATACGAAACAAGGATATAAAGTCGGCATCTGTGATTTAACAGAAGCTGATCTATCTTCAAATGGAACGGTAGAATTAAGAAAAGAAGAAGCGCAGGAAGCTGCTCGCATTATGGGAGTTAAAAAGCGAATTAATTTAGCGATGCCGGACCGTGGTTTGTATATGAAGGAAGAATATATTCGTGAGATCGTAAAGATTATTCGTACATATAAGCCGGCGCTAATTTTTGCACCCTATTATGAGGATCGTCACCCAGATCATGCAAATTGTGCAAAACTTGTAGAAGAAGCGATATTTTCAGCGGGTATTCGTAAATATATGCCGGAATTTCCGCCACACCGCACGCAATCTTTTTATTATTATATGATTAATGGTTTTCATAAACCGAATTTCTGTATAGATATTAGTGAACAGCTTTCTGAAAAAGTAGCAGCGTTAGAAGCGTATGAAAGTCAGTTTACAACTGGAAGTGATGGTGTGAAGACGCCATTAACAGAAGGATATGTTGAAACAGTAATCGCTCGTGAGAAAATGTTTGGAAAAGAAGTTGGGGTTATGTATGCTGAAGGATTTATGAGTAAGAAGCCAGTTTTATTACATGCTGATTTAATAGGGGGATGTAAATGAAATTGAAAATAGGTATTACATGTTATCCTTCTGTAGGTGGTTCTGGAGTTGTGGGAACGGAACTTGGAAAGCAATTAGCTGAACGAGGACATGAAATTCACTTCATTACCTCTGGAGTTCCATTCCGCTTAAATAAAGTATATCCAAACATTTATTTTCATGAAGTAACGGTAAATCAGTATTCTGTTTTTCAATATCCACCTTACGATTTAGCATTAGCAAGTAAAATGGCAGAGGTTGCACAGAGAGAAAACTTGGATATTTTACATGTGCACTATGCGATACCGCATGCAATTTGTGCATACTTAGCGAAGCAAATGATTGGAGACGATATTAAAATCGTTACGACGTTACATGGAACGGATATCACTGTACTTGGTTCAGATCCTTCACTAAATAATTTAATACGGTTTGGTATTGAGCAATCTGATGTTGTTACAGCTGTATCGCACTCATTAATTCGAGAAACGAATGAGCTTGTAAAACCAAATAAAGAAATTCAGACTGTATATAATTTTATTGATGAGCGTGTCTATTTTAAGAGAGATATGTCCCAACTAAAAAAAGAGTATGGCATACGTGAAGATGAAAAGGTATTAATTCATATTTCGAATTTTCGCAAGGTCAAGCGTGTACAAGATGTTGTCCAGTCATTTGCTAAAATTGTAAAAGAAGTGGGTGCGAAATTATTACTTGTTGGTGATGGACCAGAATTTTGTACAATTTTACAGTTGGTGAAAAGCTTACATATTGAAGAACATGTTTTGTTTTTAGGAAAACAAGATAATGTTGCAGAGCTTCTTGCCATGAGTGACTTAATGTTACTTTTATCAGAAAAAGAAAGTTTTGGTCTTGTTTTACTAGAAGCAATGGCTTGTGGTGTGCCATGCATTGGAACACGGGTTGGGGGCATTCCAGAAGTTATTAAACATGGTGAAACAGGATATATTTGCGAAGTTGGTGATACGCTAGGGATAGCAAAACAAGCGATACAACTGCTTAAGAATAAAGAGCTTCATCGAAATATGGCAGAGCAAGCGATGGAAGCAGTATATGAGCAATTTCGTTCAGAAAATATCGTTTCACAATATGAGGCGATTTATTATGACATACTAAGGGATGACAAAAATGAAACGATTTAAACAAGCAGGAGCAATTATTGAGACATTGAAACAACATGGGCATGAAGCATATTTTGTTGGAGGAAGTGTGCGTGATTTTATTATCAATAGACCAATTGGTGATATTGATATCGCAACATCAGCCCTTCCAGAAGAAGTGATGCATTTATTCCCAAGGCATGTCCCGGTTGGTCTTGAACACGGTACGGTTATTGTTGTCCAAGAAGGCGTTCCGTATGAAGTGACAACATTTCGAACAGAGGGTGATTATGAAGATTTTCGCAGACCAAGTAGTGTTCAGTTTGTTCGTTCATTAAAAGAAGATTTAAAGCGGCGAGACTTTACTATGAATGCGATTGCTATGAATGAAGTGGGAGACATTATTGATTTGTTTGCGGGGCAAGATGCAATTCGTAAACAAGAAATTGTAACAGTAGGAAATGCTGCACATCGATTTCAAGAAGATGCACTACGTATGATGCGTGGTATTCGCTTTGTTAGTACTTTAGGATTCTCTTTAGAGGAACAAACGAAGCGTGCGATTGAAAAGTATGGGCATTTACTGGAACATATAGCGATTGAAAGAATTACAGTTGAGTTTGAAAAGCTATTAACAGGTATATATTGTGTAAAGGGGCTTCAACAACTAGTAGAAACGAAACTATTTACGCACTTACCATATTTACAAATGTCAGAAGAAAGAATTTTAAAAGCCGCGCAATATAACTGGGGTTCTTTTGAAACTGATATCGAGGCATGGGCATTTTTCCTATATTGCATCGGTGAAGAACATCCATCTGTGTTTTTGCGTCAATGGAAATTTTCAAATAAAAAAATAAAAGATATTGTTGCTGTTATATTAGCAATCCGCTCTAGAAAAATAAATTTATGGGATGCAGTTTCTCTATACAAAACAGGTTTACGTACTGCATTAATGGCCGAAAGAGTATATCAAGCCATTATAGAAAAATATGATATGTCTTCTGTAAATCACGTACAGTCATTATTTGATTCACTATCCATTCATAATCGTCAAGAAATGAAAGTAAGCGGTAATGATTTATTAGGTTGGACAGAAAAAACACCAGGACCATGGGTAGCAGAAGTGTTGCAAAAGATTGAGGAAGAAATTTTACAAGAACGATTAGAAAATGAGAAAGCGAAAATAAGGGAGTGGCTACACGGATGCAATCTACTATAAGAAAGCAATTATTACAAGTTTTTTCTGAAGCAGATGGCGAATTTGTATCTGGTCAAACAATTAGCGACAAGCTCGGTTGTTCGAGAACTGCTGTTTGGAAACACATGGAAGATCTTCGGAGCGAAGGATATGAACTTGAAGCAGTACGCCGCTTAGGATACCGAATTGCAAGTAAGCCAGATAAAGTAACGGCAAATGAAATCCAATTAGGGTTACAAACAGAGTTTATAGGAAGAACCGTGTATTTTGAGGAATCTGTTGAATCTACGCAGCATATAGCAGCAAAGCTTGCATATGAAGGGGCGGCGGAAGGAACAATTGTAGTTGCAGAAGAACAAACAGCAGGTCGCGGTCGTTTAAGTAGGAAATGGTATTCACCGAAAGGAACTGGAATTTGGATGAGTATTATTTTACGTCCAGCTATTCCTGTTCACCATGCCCCTCAGCTTACATTATTAGCGGCTGTCAGTGTAGCGCAAGCAATTGAGAAATGTACAGGTGTGAATGTTGGGATTAAATGGCCCAATGATATTTTAATTGAAGGAAAAAAGGCTGTCGGCATTTTAACAGAGATGCAAGCTGACCCTGATAAAATTAATGCTGTGATTATAGGGATTGGAATTAATGCAAATCAGAAGCAAGAACATTTTGCTGAGGAGATACAGCAGATTGCAACATCTTTAGCAATTGAATCAGGAAAACCAATTGTTCGAGCGGAACTTATGCAACAGATCTTTTTACAAATGGAAAAGTTGTATCAAGAATATGTAGAGAATGGCTTTTCAGTTATTAAACTTCTATGGGAAAGTTATGCGATAAGCATTGGGAAAGAAATTACAGCTCGAACGATGAAAGACACGATTACAGGTATAGCAAAAGGAATTACAGCAGAGGGTGTACTTATGTTAGAAGACCATAAAGGTCAGATCCATCATATTCATTCTGCTGATATAGAAATTAAGTAAAGAGAAGTTCCTACTTGGGAGCTTCTTTTTATTTGTACAGTGGATGATGCTTGAAATAGAGTTATTAGTGTTATATTCGTTTTTATTTTTAAAATTTCACATACTGTAATAGGATAGAAAATTATTTTTTCAAAAAAATGTAGCAATTTCATTTCTTAGTTTGCTATAATTAGTTCGAATATGGGCAGTATCTGGATGAACTGCACCATTATTTTAAGCAATGAAGAAAAATAATTTGGATTCTGCCTTGATCCAATAACGGACTGGGACAGAGGGATGAATTTTGCCGACTAACACAACCCTTCTGCCCTTTTATGGCCAGAGGGGTTTTTTATATGATTTCGGCCATCTCCTCTCTCCTGAATAAAGGAGGAGTAATTTTTGAAAACGAAAACAGATTTTTTGAAAATGAAAGAGAAAGGTGAGCCGATTACGATGCTTACAGCGTATGATTATCCATCTGCTAAGTTAGCGGAAGAAGCTGAAGTCGATATGATTTTAGTTGGGGATTCTCTTGGAATGGTGGTCCTTGGATATGATTCCACAGTTCCTGTAACAGTAGAGGATATGATACATCATACGAAAGCAGTTCGCCGCGGTGCGAAAGAGACTTTTGTTGTAACAGATATGCCGTTTATGTCTTATCATGTATCACTGTCAGAGACGATGCATAATGCGCGCCGTATTGTACAAGAAAGTGGAGCACATGCAGTGAAAGTGGAAGGCGCAGGTGAAGTGGTATCAATTATTCACTATTTAACGAATGCAGGAATTCCTGTTGTGGCACATCTTGGTTTGACACCTCAATCTGTTGGGGTATTAGGTGGATATAAAGTGCAAGGGAAAGATGCTGAAAGTGCAAAGAAATTATTGGAAGATGCGAAGAAGTGTGAAGAAGCTGGAGCGATAGCAATTGTGTTAGAGTGTGTACCAATGCAGTTAGCAAAGATGGTATCAGATGAGCTAACAGTGCCTACAATTGGAATTGGTGCAGGAAAAGATGTGGATGGTCAAGTACTTGTCTATCATGATTTAATCTCGTATGGAGTAAGCAGAGTTCCAAAATTTGTGAAGCAATATACCTCGGTTCAAGAAGAAATTGTACGTGCGATCGCGCAATATGTTGCTGAAGTAAAAACAGGGCGATTTCCGGAAGAGCAACATTCATTCACAATGAAAGAGGAAGAGTATGTAGCATTATACGGGGGCAAACAGTGATGAAAATTATAACAACAGTACAAGACATGCAACAAATTGCGAGTGAAATCCGCGCAAGTGGGAAAGAAATTGGCTTTGTTCCAACAATGGGGTATTTACATGAAGGGCATGCAACTTTATTGCGACAAGCGAGAAAAGAAAATGAAGTTGTTATTTTAAGTGTATTTGTAAATCCATTACAGTTTGGACCAAATGAAGATTTAGATCGTTACCCAAGGGATATTGATAGAGATGAAAGAGTGGCAAAAGAGGCCGGTGTTGACTACTTATTTTATCCGAGTGTAGAAGAAATGTATCCGGCAGAACAGACAACAAAAGTTGAGGTTGTCAAGCGTACAGATGTATTATGCGGCAAACAACGACCCGTTCATTTTGCTGGTGTTGCCACTGTTTTGATGAAGTTATTCAATATTACAATGCCAACTCGTGCCTACTTTGGTATGAAAGATGCACAACAAGTTGCAGTTATTGAAGGATTTATAAATGACTTTAATATTCCGGTTACAATAGTGCCTGTTGACATTGTAAGAGAAGAGGATGGATTAGCACGAAGCTCTCGAAATGTGTATTTATCAGAAAGAGAACGCGCAGAGGCTCCTCATTTATATCGTAGCTTATGTATAGCGAAGGAACAAATTGAAGCTGGAGAGCGTAATCCGCAAATGATTACAAGTCTTGTGAAAAAATATATCGAGGAAAATACACAGGGCGTTGTTGATTATGCAGATTTATATGCGTATCCAACTTTAAAAGAAATTGAAACAATTGAGGGACGTATTATTCTTGCAATTGCAGTGAAATTTGATCATGCACGTTTAATTGACAATATTACATTAACGGTTAAATAAGGAGGAGTCATCTATGTTTCGCACAATGATGAGAGCAAAGTTACACCGCGCGACTGTAACAGAAGCAAATTTAAATTATGTAGGTAGTATTACAATTGATGAAGATTTAATGGACGCAGTGGAGATTGTAGAAAATGAAAAAGTACAAATTGTAAATAATAATAATGGAGCTCGCTTAGAGACGTATGTAATCAAAGGGGAACGTGGCAGTGGTGTTGTTTGTTTAAATGGTGCAGCTGCAAGGCTTGTACAACCTGGAGACAAAGTTATTATTATTTGTTACGGTCTCGTAGCGGGAGAAGAAGTATATAAACAAATACCAAAAATTGCGGTGTTAGATGATAACAATCAAATTATTGAAATGTTAGGTGCTGAAAAAGCCGGTACGCTTTTATAAAATGAAAGCTATCTCATATGAGATAGCTTTTCACTTTATCTTGCTATCACGAGCAGTAAGGCATCTTTCTCAAAATTTATAGAGGCGTGGCAAATAGATAATTGGGAATAATAGCACGTAAAACCCCGTAGAAGGAAGCTTGTCCAATCTGTAGAATGAATTAATAGGGGGTAAATATTATCGAGAAATTGTTAGGTAAATTAATCAACGAAAAATCTATAGGTAAATGACAGGGTTCTAGTGAATAAATTAACAGTGTAAATAAACTGATTGATAGTATAAACTACTAGATACATACGTTTTATCGTTTACAGGAACAAATTAAAGATTCCTTTGTAATTATATACTTGAATGAATAGAAAGGGGCCTTTTTTCCAACACCAGGCTCTTTTATTTTTTGTACATCTTTTCATTAAGATGATATAAAACGTGGTATAGTAACAATATATGAATTTTTGTTGTTTGAAAGGGTAAGAAATTGAGGTGTTACATATGAGTAAGCGTTATGTCGTTGTCGATCTAGAGACGACAGGGAACTCCTGGAAAGATGGGAAGGACAAAATTACACAAATTGCAGCTGTTGTAGTAGAAGACGGAGAGATATTGGAAATTTTTTCGTCTTTTGTTAACCCGAAGAGAGAGATTCCCCCATTTATTACAGAATTAACAGGGATTGATGAAGATCTCGTGAAACAAGCCCCGCTATTTTGCGATGTAGCGCCGATGGTAGCCGAACTATTACATGGTGCTTATTTTGTTGCACATAACGTTCACTTTGATTGGAATTTTTTGAAAGAAGAATTAAAACAGGCTGGATATGGAGAAGTAAACTGCCCAAAAATTGATACGGTTGAATTGGCACAAATTTTATTGCCGACAGCTGATAGCTATAAATTGCGTGATTTAGCAAAAAAACATGAATTGGAACATGATCAACCGCATCGTGCGGATAGCGATGCTCTTGTGACAGCAGAATTATTTTTACAATTTCTAAATCAATTAGAAAAACTACCACTTGTCACATTACAATCTTTATATGAGCTAAGCGATGTATTCCAAAGCGACATAGCGAATATCATTTCAGAAAATATTTTAAATAAAGTGATACTTGGTACAGCAGAGGAAAAGGAATATGAAGTATATCGAAATATTGCGCTTCGAAAGCGAAATTATTCATTAGCAATTGGTGATGATAGTACATCTAAATTTGATGCTTTTTTACATAAATCAATGGAGCAACTTGAGCTGAAGATGCCAACTTTTGAAAAAAGAGAAAGTCAGCAGCAAATGATGAAGGAAATATATACAGCGTTAAGAGATTCGCGTTTTTCATTAATTGAAGCAGGAACAGGTACAGGAAAGACGCTGGCTTATTTGCTTCCAAGTATTTATTTTGCAAAGAAAAAAGAAGAGACGGTTGTGATTAGTACGCAAACCGTACAGCTGCAACAACAAATGATTGAAAACGAAATTCCTTTATTGCAAAGTATATTGCCATTTCCATTCGAAGTTTCCCTCTTAAAAGGAAGAAAACACTACCTTTGCCTACATAAATTTGAATATGCATTGCAAGAAGAGGAGAAGAATTATGATGCTGCGCTTACGAAAGCAAAAATTTTAATATGGTTACTGCAAACGGAGACTGGTGATCGTGACGAGCTGAATATTCCAGAAGGCGGTAAGTTACTGTGGGATCGTATTTGTAGTGATACGTATAGCCCAGGTGCTATGCAAAGTAACTGGTTTAGTCGCTGCTTTTATCAACGAGCAAAAAATAAAGCGTTATTTGCAGATATTGTTATTACAAATCATGCGTTACTATTTCAAGATTTTATTAGTGAAGATCCACTTTTGGCATCTTGTGAATATGTTATTTTTGACGAGGCTCATCATATCGAAGAAACAGCAACTAGGACACTTGGAGAGCAATTTTCATGTATGTACTTCCAATTGATTTTATCGCGATTTGGTACGTTAGAAACGGATGATGTGCTATCAAAGGTGTATGAAATGATGAAAAAGTCTCATCATTCGTCACGCTCAACCTTTCGAATGGTGAGTCATAGGCTGAAGGAAATTAAATTTGATGCCGATGAATTATTTCAAATGTTACGTACATTTATATTCCAACAAACAAAGCAAGAACAAGGGGCAAATAATATGCCACTTATCTATCGATATAAGGCGGACCAAGAGAATGGGAAGCTATGGAGAAGTATAGCCGAGTTAACAAATCGCTTTGTATACGAATTGAGAAAAATACTTACTGCGTTAGAGCAACAGGGTGACTTATTACAAAGTAAAATCGAATGGGAGATGCATGTTGTTACAGGTGAATTTTTGCATCTAATTGAATTATTACGCAAAATGGTCGACTCATTGCAGTTATTTATATTAGAAAAAACAGCATATGTGACATGGATGGAAACAGAAACGAAAGGTACAATCCACTCCACTGTGCTATATGCACAACCTGTCCATATAGGAGAAAGATTTGCGGATGAGTTTTTAGCAAAAAAGCGAAGCGTTATTTTTACTTCGGCGACGCTAACTGTCAATCATACATTTGATTATATGCAGGAACAACTTGGATTACATGACTTTGCACCAGACACATTAACAGTTCCATCGCCGTTTCATTATGAGGAACAAGTAAAGCTAATGGTTCCGACAGATGTTCCTCTTATTAAGCAAGTAAGTGAGGATGTGTATATAAGAGAAATATCACATCATATTAAGAGGATTGCGAAAGCAACAAATGGGCGAATGCTCGTTTTATTTACATCCTATGAGATGTTAAAGGAAACGTATACAAACTTAAAACAAGCGGATGAATTAGAAGGTTTTGTATTACTAACACAAAGTGTTCATAATCGTAGTCGAAGTCGTTTAGTTCGGAAATTTCAAGAGTTTGATAAAGCGATTTTGTTAGGAACAAGTAGTTTCTGGGAAGGGATTGATATTCCTGGCGAGGCACTAAGCTGTCTAGTTATTGTTCGGTTACCATTTACACCGCCTCATCAACCGATGATGGAAGCCAAAAGTGAATGGTTGAAAAAGAACGGAGAAGATGTATTTACGAAGCTAGCACTTCCGCAAGCAATTCTTCGTTTTAAGCAAGGTTTTGGTCGATTAATTCGTACAATGACGGATACTGGAACAGTATTTGTGTTAGATCGTCGTTTAACCAATTCTTTTTATGGAAAAAGATTTATGCAATCTATTCCCAATGTCCCTCTTTATGAAGGAACGTTGGCAGAACTATTGAATCACTTAGAAGAATAAAGTGAAACTTTAATCACTAGGGATTTCTTCATTCCTCGCGTTTATTACTTTTCAGATAGATTTGAGGTAGGTGAAATTACGGCCTGTTAGTACCAGGGAAAAGTGAGTAAGAAAAAATATGCCTGAAGTAGGACATACTTCAGGCATGAAATGTGGGTAGGAGGAAATTTGTTTTTTTCTTACTTCTTGTATACAAATGTTTCAGTTTTGGGTTTGAAACCTTTTTTTGCTGAACATGTCCTGCTATAATAGATGGGTGATGAAGCAGGGGTTGTAAAGAATGTACTCTTATTGTAACCGCATTGCGTTCTTCTATAATTAGAAATTTTTGTGTAACGGAGGAGTTTTCATGGAGAAGAAAATCGAAGTGCTATCAACGACGCGTATTAAATATTCGTCTGATTTATATAAAATTGTTGATAGTTTGAATCGCACTTTAAAAGAACAGGACCTCATGTTCGGGTTGGCATTAGACGAAAACGAAAAAGAAACAGCAGTATTTACGATATATAGAACGTAGTGATACAATGAAAAAGTGGATCTTTGCCATCATTATCGTTATCGTTGCCATTGGATTGTATGGGGTGCATGTTTATAATGCGACAATGGAAAAGAAAATTCCGAAAGAGTCAAAAGTTGTAGAAATTGCAAAAGAAAAAGCAAAGCTTACAAAGGTAAAAAACGTTGAATATTATAACGGAAAATCTTCATATGCAGTCGTACAGGGTGTAGATGAAAAAGGGGAAAAAATCATTGTTTGGGTACCTGAAAAAAAAGGAGATGTTTTAGTAAAGAAACAGAGCGAAGGTATTTCTGAAAAAGATGCTTTGCAAACTGTTGCTAAAGAGCAAAAACCAAAACAATTCCTGAAAGTAAAATTAGGCGCTGAAAACAATGTACCATTATGGGAAGTTACATATATTGATGATGAAAATCGTTATACTTACTACTATCTTGCATTTCAAGATGGTAAGTTTTTGAAGCGATATAGCATTGAAAAATAGATGTAGGGGGAACCACAAATGAAATTAGCAAAGCGAGTAGCTGCCTTAACACCGTCCTCAACTTTAGAAATTACAGCAAAGGCACAAGCATTGAAAGCTGAAGGACATGATGTGATTGGATTAGGAGCAGGGGAACCTGACTTTAATACACCAGAGCATATTATGGATGCCGCACATAAAGCAATGTTAGAAGGACATACGAAATATACACCGACTGGTGGATTAGCAACATTAAAAAAAGAAATTGCGCAGAAATTTACTCGTGATCAAGGATTAGCGTATGATGGGGCTGAAATTATTGTATGTAATGGTGCGAAGCATGCACTTTATACATTGTTCCAAGTGCTACTTGACGAAGGAGATGAAGTTATCATCCCAACTCCTTATTGGGTAAGTTATCCTGAACAAGTAAAACTTGCTGGTGGTAAGCCGGTTTATGTAGAAGGGCTAGAAGACAATCAGTACAAAATTAAGCCAGAGCAGCTACGCGGAGCAATTACAGAGAAAACAAAAGCTGTTATTATTAATTCACCGAGCAATCCAACAGGAATGATTTACAGCAAAGAAGAATTACAGCAGCTTGGAGAAGTATGTTTAGAGCACGACATTTTAATTGTTTCTGATGAAATTTATGAGAAATTGGTTTATGGTGGCGTGGAATATACTTCAATTGCCCAGCTTTCTAATGCATTAAAAGAACAAACACTTATTATTAATGGTGTGTCTAAATCGCATTCTATGACAGGATGGCGTATCGGCTATGCAGCAGGAAATAAGCAGCTTATTAAAGCGATGACGAATTTAGCAAGTCATAGTACGTCAAACCCTACTTCGATTGCTCAATATGGCGCAATTGCTGCGTATGCTGGATCGCAAGAGCCTGTAGAAATGATGCGTCAAGCATTTGAAGAACGATTAAACATTATTTATGATAAATTAATTCAAATTCCTGGTTTCACTTGTATTAAACCACAAGGTGCATTTTATTTATTCCCGAACGTAAAAGAGGCTGTAGCATTAGCTGGATATGAAACAGTTGATGAGTGGGCAAAAGCGTTGCTAGAAGAAGAGAAAGTAGCTCTTGTTCCAGGAACGGGATTCGGCGCACCAAACAATGTTCGCTTATCCTATGCAACATCTCTTGAACAGTTAGAGAAAGCGTTAGAACGAATTAATACGTTTATGAAAAGTAAAGTACAGGCTTAAATTTTTTCCTGTATAGATTACTTTGAATAAATGAAGATGACCTCCCTATCTATAGGGAGGTTTTTTGACGAATTGTGGTAAAAGGAAATCACAGTAGGTGTGTTATACTAGAAAGCGAGGTGTATGGTCATGAAGAAAAAAATGATGTTACAATGGTTTGAACAAGGCAGCATCGCGATTCCAAAATTGCTTATGATGCATTATAAAAAATTAGGTTTAAATGAGATGGAATTTATGGTTGTACTCCATGTGCATACCTTCTTAGAGTCGGGTAATTCTTTTCCAACCCCTTCAGAGATTGCAGAACGAATGACAATAACGGAAATGAAATGTATGGAAATCATTCAAGTGTTAATTCAAAAAGGTTTTTTAGCATTAGAAGGTAGTCAAAAATCTGAAGCGATGATGTGTGAAAGTTATTCATTACAGCCACTTTGGGAAAAAATCTTGTATTTTTTAATGAATGAAACAATAGAGGAAGAAAAAGAAGAACAAAAACAACTTCAAGTAAACTTATATACAATCTTTGAACGGGAATTTGGTAGACCATTATCGCCTTTTGAATGTGAGACATTAGCGATGTGGCAAGATCAGGATCAACATCATCCAAATTTAATTCAAGCAGCTCTTCGAGAATCAGTAATGAGTGGAAAACTTAATTTTCGATATATTGATCGGATTCTCTTTGAGTGGAAAAAGAATGGAATTAAGACGGTTGATCAAGCGCAAGATCAAGGACGTAAATTTAGAGCAAATCAACAACGCCCGCAGCAAGTAACAAAACAAGAGACAAAATATACAGGGAAAGTGCCCTTTTATAATTGGCTTGAGCAGTAATATAGGAGGAAAAGTATGTTAAACAAGACACAAATTCGTTATTGCCTAGATACAATGGCAGACATGTATCCAGAAGCACATTGTGAATTAAATCATGATAATCCATTTGAACTTGTAATTGCAGTTGCGTTATCTGCACAATGTACAGATGTCCTTGTAAATAAAGTAACGAAAAGTTTATTTCAAAAATATAAGACACCCGAAGATTATTTAAATGTGTCTTTAGAAGAATTACAACAAGATATTCGTTCAATTGGGTTATACCGAAACAAAGCGAAAAATATTCAAAAATTATGCCGGATGTTACTTGAGGATTATAATGGGGAAGTACCACAAGATCGTGATGAACTAACAAAACTACCAGGAGTCGGTAGAAAAACTGCAAATGTAGTTGTTTCTGTAGCATTTGGTATCCCAGCTATCGCTGTGGATACACATGTAGAACGAGTAAGTAAGCGCTTGGCTATTTGCCGTTGGAAAGATTCAGTCCTAGAAGTAGAAAAAACGTTAATGAGGAAAGTACCGGAAGAGGAGTGGGGAGTTACACATCACCGTATGATTTTCTTCGGACGTTATCATTGTAAAGCGCAGCGGCCGCAATGTGAAGAATGTCGGTTACTAGAAGTGTGCCGTGAAGGGAAGAAGAGAATGAAGGGGAAGTAAAAAATGGAACAAGTTGTACAAATACCGGATGAGTTTCAATGCTCTCCTTTTTTTGGACGTAATATAAGTAAAGTGACATATGATACAGATCTATCTTTTGAAAAATTGCTAGAAAGTATTTATTTTTTATTTGATATAGAAAAGCGTTATGAACCATGGAGCAAAATCGAAAAAACGATTCCAGCAGTCTTGAATGTATGGAAAGTGAAGAAAGAGGATATTTCTATACTTTTTCGGAATCGAAAGCGAAAAGAAGCAAGAGAACCAATGATTCGCTTTGCAGCTCATTTATTATCGATTTTATATTGGTTAAATGGACAACCTGTGCCAGGGTTAAAGAATATGAAGGATAAGGTTGATGAGCTACAGATCAAACCAATTAACTTTATAGAACGTTACTCATTTATTACAGAGCAACCCAATCATTATCATTCCTATATTCAATTGGAACAGTTGTATGTAGAAATAGAAAAGCTGTATGCAAAAAAAATAATCCAAAAAAAGAAGTCACCATCTCTTTAGAGAAAGGTGACTTCTTTTTTTATTAGTGTGTTGGATTGCCCTCTGGTATTGGATTAACCTCTCCGCCATCATTTGTTGGTTCGTCCGGTTTGTCTGGTTTATCCGGTTTATCTGGTTTATCTGGTTTATCTGGTTTATCTGGTTTGTTAGCTTCTTCAGCCTTCTTAGCTTCTTCAGCTTTCTTAGCTTCTTCAGCTTTCTTAGCCTCTTCAGCTTTCTTAGCTTCTTCAGCCTTCTTAGCTTCTTCAGCTTTCTTAGCTTCTTCAGCCTTCTTAGCTTCTTCAGCCTTCTTAGCTTCTTCAGCCTTCTTAGCTTCTTCAGCCTTCTTAGCTTCTTCAGCCTTCTTAGCTTCTTCAGCCTTCTTAGCTTCTTCCTCAGCTTTCTTCTTAGCTTCTTCGCTCTCACCAGGAACAGTGAAAGATACCCCAGCTGCATCGCTTGTGCCGGTTCCTTTTTTTGCTACTACTGAGAAGCTGTAAGTTACACCTGGTTTTACGCCACTTAGTGAAGCGCTTGTACCGCTTACGGATAGGCCGCCGCTAGAGCCGTCGTTAGCTTTATAGCTTGCAGAATAAGACGTAGCATCTGAAGGGCCAGACCAGCTTAGCGTAATAGTGTTAGACGCTGCATCATAAGAAGGTGTTACACCAGTTGGTGGATCAACTTTGATTTGTTTAACAGCATCCTTTTTCGCACCCTTCACATAGAGTTCTTCATTTAAACGTTCTACAGAAGAAGGTTGCTCAAAACGAGATTTATCTGTAGCAAATTTACTCATCATTTCTTTGAAAATATGTTGTGCAATTCGAACTGATGATGATTTATCTGCAATGTAATTTTCTTCAGAGTCTTTTTCATATCCTGTCCATACTGACATTGTATATTGTGGTGAATAACCAGCAAACCAACTGTCCCTATTGGCGCTTTCTGGAATATTATATTTTTTTAATACACTTGCATCATAGTTCTGCGTTCCTGTTTTACCAGCAACATCTATTCCTGATACATAAGCAGTTGGACCTGTACCACCAGCACCTGGTTTTACAACATCACGAAGAACGTCAGTAATCATATATGCTGTGTAGTCTTTCATTACTCGTTTTTCTTTTGGTTTAAAGATTTTCTCTTTACCATCAGGAAAAACAACTTTTGTCACAAAATGTGGTTTGTTATAAACGCCATTATTTCCAAAAGCAGCATATGCACCAGCAACTTGTAAAGGAGTAGCATCATTACTACCAATCGCGTTAGATTCTACTGCTTTTCCTTCACGGAATGTCATTCCAAGTCCTTCAGCAAATTCTTGTGATTTATCTAAACCGACTGCTTGTGCTGTTTTTAAAGCAGGAATGTTAAGTGATTTTTTCAATGCTTCACGTAAAGAAACATCACCTTTATAGCTGTTTGTTGCATTTCGAATTTTTTTACCATTAGAATACGTATATTCTGAGTCATTTAATTGATGATAGGTTGACCATTGCATATATTCAATAGCAGGGCCGTAGTCAAAGATTGGTTTCATAGTCGAACCTACTTGTCGTTGCATATCAACAACCATATTATGCCCTTTAAATGTTGTTTTGCTTTCTTTACGCCCAGCACCAATTGCACGAACCTCGCCAGAATGGGTATCCATGAATACGAAAGCGCCTTGGAAGCGATCGTTTGGATAATCAATAATATCTCCATCTAGTAATTGTTCTGCATAGTCCTGTGCTTTTGGATCAAGATTAGTATAAATTTGTAAACCATCAGATCCGATATTTACATCCGGCATTTCTTTTTCAATTTCTTTTACAACTGCATCTAAGTAGGCTGGATAAGGCATTTCAGTGACTTCTTTAGATGGAAGAAGTCCTTCAGTTACAGGGATTTTTATCGCTTCATCCATTTCTTGTTTTGAAATAAAGCCATGTCGATTCATTAACGTTAATACAATGTTACGACGGTTTGTTGCTCGGTCAATATTTTCTTTTTTTGTTGGGTCATAAATGTTTGGACCTTGAGGTAATCCAGCAAGCATCGCTGCTTCGTGTAATTTTAAATCTTTTAAGTCTTTCCCGTAATAGTTTTGTGCTGCTGTTGCGACCCCATAAGAACGATTACCGAGGTTGATTTTGTTCAAGTACATTTCTAAAATTTCATGCTTGGAATATTGTTGCTCTAATTTATAAGCTAAATACCATTCCTGTACTTTACGTTTTGATGTTTTTTCCATTGTTAGAAAATAGTTTTTAATGACCTGTTGGGTAATTGTACTACCACCTTGAGAACCAAAACCACCAGTGACATTTTCAAGAATTGCTTTTCCAGTACGTTTAAAGTCGATTCCATTATGTTGATAGAATCGAGCATCTTCTGTCGCTAGGAATGCACTTTCAACCACTTTTGGAACTTGATCGTAAGTGATATTTGTTCGCTTTTCGGCACCATATTCATAAAAGAAGTTCTTGTCTTTATCATAAAATTTAGTTGATAGTGGATTGACAAGTTTTGCTTTATCTAGCTTTGGAGCATCTTTTACCATTACAAAAAAAGCGGAAACTCCAGCTATAAGACCAACAATGCCAAGAAGGAGACAACCAATTAAAAATTTCTTAAAAAAGGAGCCTTTTTTCTTTGGTTTCTCCGTTTGTTTTTTTTCTTGTTGTTGATGTTGTGCATGTTTTCGTTCTGTACGAGAACGATAATTTTCTGACATTATACTTTCTCCTACCTTTCATTTTCTCCCCAAAAGTCGAAAAAAGAGCCTTATTGTTGACTCTATCACGAAAAATAAGCCATGTCTAGTACACGAATATAATCAATTCGGGGGTGATAACCGCATGATAACAAGTATCCGTGCTCTTCGATTTCTTGTTTTTTAATCGATTTGCGTCCACCAGCATCTTGACGATTCCAAAATGAAATGACATGTTTTGCATCGAGTAAATAAAATTCATCATAAAGCGTAAATTTAATAATAACAAATGCAATTCCATTATGAGCTATTACTTGTTCCATATGCTTAATTTGATGAAGATGGAAATTTTGCAGCGGAAAACTTGTTTTATTTTTTGTTTCTTTCGCTTCGAAGTCAATGTATTTTCCTTTGTATACACCGTTGTAGTCTGTTGTAGAAGGCTGCTTAAAATAAGCTTCTCTCACAACTGCAGCACTTCGAGCAGGGTAATCCACTTTTACAATTTGAAGAGGGGTGGGTTTTTTATGTACGCATGCGATATTATGGGTTAAATAATATTGATTTGTTTCATTTAGCTCCTCTTCAAGAGACATACCTCTATTACCATAAGTATGTTTTTTAAATTGTGTTTTTTGAGGTTGTAATGCTTGATTATACCTTTTTCCGTTTGGATAACGAATGGTCATAGTTTGTCCACTCCAACTTACCTAGAATTACTTACAAAGGTGATTATATCAAAAAAAGCAAAAAAGATGCGATTTTTTTCAAGAGAGATGTGGTGATTCAAGTATGCTTATGCAGAATGAGTATGAGAAAATAAATAGAGAGCGCAGAGGGGGGGGATGTACAAAAGAAGAGAAGCGCTTAATAGCGCATATTAAACAACAAACAGCTCTAGCGAACATAGATAATATTTCACGTACATATACGTATCAAGAATATTACTTGAGAAATAAAGAAATCAGGTGGTCATTTTTGGCGAGTATGGTTTCGAGAAATTCTGGGTGGAATATGACAGATTTAGCAGGGAAATATTATCAAAATGTTTTATCTGAAAGAATAAGACAGCAACTCTTTCTTACGTATGAAAGTGCAAATTGGCTTATTTTTTCAGATGCATATCCACAATTGTTGTTATACGAATACAGTAAAAAAACGGCTAGACCTCTTTTTCATTTATTACAGTTTTTTAACGTATCTATTTTTATGGAGAAGGAATGGAAAGATTTTTGGAATAAAAGAGATCGCACACGTCTTATTACAGCACTTATTATTAATGAACAAAATAAGATTCAAAAACCGATTATTGAACACCCATATTTTCAAAAACATGTATTTCAAACCTTACTGTTTAAATTTCAAGAATTCTTTCACTTTAATGCTGTAATTTTCCCGACAACAAAAGGTAACCTATATGGTTTTTCGGTTTATCAATTTGAAAAGCTACAAAAACGTATAGAACTCGGGAAAAATTTAGCATGGTTATTATTTCATCCTGACTATGAAGCGTTATTTTATGATTTTTCTTTGCGAACATTCCCTACAGGATCAAGAGTGGATTACGAGCAGTATTTTACAATTCCAAAAGAGAAAGATACACCGCGGTTAAGAGAGGCTTTTTCAATTGTGCTACATCAAAATAGCTTGGAGAAAGATTGGTTTCATCAAAAAATGGATATTGAGGCGTTGTTTTTGTTTCAGGAACCAAAGGAAGAAGTTGAGATTACGGAATGGTTTCTACAAAAACAACATCAAGTACATATTTTGTCTACATTGAATCGCTTTTTTCAAAGGAGTAATGACTTCATGATATAATAAGAAAAGTCCCGCTCTTTTATAGGGAGGCGGGACTAATTGATTACATGAAAAATTAAGGGAGCTAGGTGGAAGATAAACTGCCCATAAAAGTTTGATTGGTGAGGTCTAATAATCAGCTGAGGATGAAGTCCTCAACTGATTAAAGTTTCACTTTATGTAGCAGGAAAGTTCGGGCCATCTAGCTTCGGATTCCCGGTTTCAGGTTTAGTTTGTTGTTTGTTTTGTTTTTTCTTCTTCTCATTTTTATTTTTAGCCATGGTAAACACCTCCCTTTTGTATTGTTACCATTTCTATAAAACTCATACAAACCGATTTCTTTGCCGAATATCAACTAGTTTTGTCAGTCGTGCAGGAGTGATAAGTGAATCGTCGAAATAACATGACAAAGGAAAAGCAAAGAAGGAGGCGTTTTATAAATGGCGATGGTTCAGAAGGAAAACGTAATGAAAAAAATGGATCAAATGTTAAGTGCTCTTGATTTGCTGGAAATGAATGTTTCACTTAGAGTTAATCATTCTTTAAAAGACAAACGTGAAGATATATGTAATAGAGGAGAAGTAACAGAAATGCACATTCAACACATGGAGGATAAATTATTGCATCATGAAGAAAAAGGAAGTTGGCTCCAAACGTTTCAAAACGTCATTGTGAGCGCATAAGAGGGTGGAAATAAATTGGGTTATGGAACATTAATGCAGTCTTCAATAAAATTAATACAGTACAATGATGAAACAATTATAAAAAAAAGAGAAGAAAAAGAATTTGATTTTTATCAAGATATGAAACCTTTTGTTGATATGGTTGATCAGGAGTTAGATGTGTGGAAAGAATTAGCTTATCAATGGATAAAACATGAGAAACCTAAGTATATACATGTACAACAAATTGACCAAGTATATGAAAATTTACAAAATAATGCACTGCAATGTTTTGTAAATAAGGGAAAAGGTAAGCGGTTTTATGAAACACATCAGGCGATTTTATATACGTTGCAAAATATAGTAGAACAATGTAAGTGACAAGAGGGGAAACCCTCTTGTTTTTATGATTCTACAGTTGTATGTGTGGGTTTCGCCCCATTTATTTCTAGTTCACGTATTAATACTCGATATTCTGAGATGCAGATTTTCCCTTCTAAATAGTGATGTCTAGCAAAATCAAGCAATTCATTCATATCCTTTGTAGAGTACCCCTTTTTTTGAGCGAAAGCTTGTTTTAAATCCCCTAATATCATGTTGATTCCTCCCCCATGAGAATCTTCTTCTCTACTATGGTAACATGAAAAGGCTTACTTTCTTATTTTTTTAAAAATTTAAACTTCCGACAAAAACAGACATTTATAAGGTTACACATTTTATTTTATAGGTACATATTCTATATGTAGAAACTTAGTTAGAGGAGGGAGAATACATGTTTCAACAACCAAATGGATATACACAGCCAAATGGATATACACAGCCAAATGGATATACACAGCCAAATGGATATACACAGTCAAATGGATATACACAGTCAAATGGATATACACAGCCAAATGGATATACACAGTCAAATGGATATACACAGCCAAATGGATACACACAACCAAATGCTTATCAATATAATGAGGATACATATTTACGTTATAATATGTATCCATTCGCTCCTTATTACGGAGATCAAATGAATTATTATCAGCCATTTGAAGTATCCTTTATGAATCAGCAACCACAGTCTTATATGAATCAACAATCTTATGTACCGCAGCAACCACAACCCCTTATGAATCAGCCGTCAATGTTTTACCCACCCAAGCAGCCTTTTCAACCATATCCAACGATGAACAAACAAAAACAACAACAACAGCCAAGTCAATTTTCTAGTTTCGTATCTCAATTTAAGACGGCAGATGGCAACTATGATGTGAATAAAATGATGAATACAGCTGGCCAAATGATGAATGCAATGAATCAGGTAACTGGGATTGTAAAACAAGTGGGAGGCTTTTTTGCTAAAGGATGATAGTTGTGTGTCCAAGTTATCGTATGTGAACAGCTATTGTATAGACAAATTTCCATTAAATAAATGGGTATATATAACAAGCGGCTTTTATTCCTTTTTCATATTGTAAAGTGTAGTCAGATTTTTTTTATGAGAGAGGAGAGAAAAACTATGCATCATTGTCATCCTTGTTTTGGAAGGCATAAGCCTACAGGACCTATTTGTACAACGCCTCCTGTCGTTCATCCAACAAAGCAGTGTGTAACACACACTTTTTCTACAACGGTGGTACCGCATATTCATCCAACTCATACAACACACGTTCATCATCAACAAGTTAAAAATCAACATTTCTTCCCGCAAACAAATTCAAATGTGAATGTTGTAGACCCCGTTGCTCCAGGATTCGGCGGAGTTGGTGGATTCGGTGGACCTGGCGGAGTTGGTGGATTCGGCGGACCTGGCGGAGTTGGTGGATTCGGTGGACCTGGCGGGTTCGGAGGAGGTTGCGGGCCATGTGGTCACGGGCATCAAGTATCTCCGTTCGGACCAGGACCAAATGCAGGACCACAAGTATCCCCATTCGGACCAGGACCAAATGCCGGACCAAATGTATCTCCATTCGGACCAGGACCAAATGCCGGACCAAATGTCGGTGGAATGTTTAAAAAGTAAATGTTATGTTAGAACTAGCAAAATGCTAGTTCTTTTCTTTTTATTGGAGTGTTGATATGAAAGTTGTTGCAGTAACAGGATATAAACCATTTGAACTTGGAATTTTTAAAAATGATCATCCAGGTGTTGTATGTATAAAAAAAGCAGTGCGCCGTAAATTACTCGCTTTTATAGAGGAAGGATTAGAATGGGTCATAATAAGTGGGCAGTTAGGAGTAGAGTTATGGGCAGCTGAAGTTGTCTTTGACTTGCAGCTAGAATATCCTAATTTAAAGCTTGCTGTGTTCACACCGTTTTTAGAACAAGAGGAAAATTGGAAAGAAGGAAATCAAGAACTATATGAATTTATTCTAGACCAAGCAGACCATGTTGATAGTATTACAAAAAGAAAATATGAAAGTCCGGAGCAGTTTCGATTAAAAAATCAATTTTTTATTGAAAAAAGTGATGCGCTTTTGGCAGTATATGATGAAGAAAAACCAGGGAGTCCTAAATATATGGTAGAAGTAGCAAAGAAAAAAGGGGAAATAGAAAATTATCACAGTTATTTCATTCTTTTTTCTGATTTACAAGATATAATAGAAGAGGAACAGTGGAATAATGCAGAGTAATATGTAATATAGATCACGTATATATGATTGACAAAAGGCATTGTTTCTGAAAAAATTTAGTTAATGAAAGTTTTGGTAAAAATTTGAGGTGAAGAAAATGATTTCGGACAAAATTAAATTAACAGCGAAAGACATTTTGGAAAAAGAATTTAAGACAGGTATGAGAGGTTATCAACAAGAGGAAGTAGATAAGTTCCTTGATATGATTATTAAGGATTATGAAGCATTTCATAAGGAACTTGAGCAATTACAACAACAAAATGCTCGTTTGAAACGTGAATTAGAAGAACAGAAATTAGTGAAAGCACAAGTTCCGCAGCAACCAGCTCCAACACCAGTTGCACAACCTGTATACAACAATACGAATACGGATATTTTAAAACGTTTATCTAATCTAGAAAAAGCTGTATTTGGAAGTAAGTTATACGAGTAATCTAAGGATAGAAAAAGATTGAAGCATTTTACATATAAAAAAGCATTGCAAAATCTTTTTGTTTCCACTATACTAATGTTTGTCATAACGTTTGGGTAATCGCTGCAACGCCAACGTTGTAGAGGAAAGTCCATGCTCGCACAACCTGAGATGGTTGTAGTGTTCGTGCCTAGCCAATTCATAAGCTAGGGTATTCTGGCTGTAAAGCTGGATTAACGGCAGGGAAAAAACCTAAGTCCTTCTGGATATGGTTTGACTACCTTTAAAGTGCCACAGTGACGAAGTCCTTGAAGAAATGATAGGAGTGGAACGAGGTAAACCCCACGAGCGAGAAACCCAAATAATGGTAGGGGAATCTTTTCCAAGGAAATGAACGATGGAAAAGGACGGGCATTTTGCCCTGTAGATAGATGATTGCCACCGGAGTACGAGGCGTGGGCCGTTTGCAGTACAAAGGAACAGAACATGGCTTACAGAACGTTATGAACCAATTATGTAATGACTCAGCTCTCCTTTGTAAGAGGAGGGCTTTTTATTTGTATGAAGTGATAACTTGTGAGTTAAAATGATTAATAAGAGAATTCTTCGTAATATTTCATAATTAATAGATAGAAAAACTATTAATTATTGTTTGATTATACATAAGAGGTGAATGCAAATGGGAAAAGTTACTTTAATTGCAACAGCAGCAATGGGAATCGAAGCTTTAGTTGCAAGAGAAGTTCGCGATCTTGGTTATGAGTGCCAAGTAGAAAACGGAAAAGTAACGTTTGAAGCGGATGCAAAGGCAATTTGTCGTACGAATTTATGGTTACGTACTGCGGATCGTGTAAAAATTAAAGTTGGTGAATTTAAGGCAACGACATTTGATGAGTTATTTGAAAAGACAAAGGCGCTAAATTGGGGAGACTATATTCCTGAAAATGGTGAGTTTCCTGTTATCGGAAAATCAATAAAATCAACATTATTTAGTGTGCCAGATTGTCAACGTATTGTAAAAAAGGCTGTTGTTGAAAAATTAAAATCAACGTATAAGCGTACAACTTGGTTTGAAGAAAACGGTCCTTTATTCCGCATTGAGATTGCAATGTTAAAGGATATTGCAACATTAACAATTGATGCGAGTGGCGTTGGGCTTCATAAACGTGGATACCGTGTGGATCAAGGGGAAGCACCTTTGAAAGAAACACTAGCTGCATCGTTAATTAAACTTACAAATTGGAAGCCAGATCGTCCGTTTGTTGATCCGTTTTGTGGTTCGGGAACAATTCCAATTGAAGCGGCACTAATTGGGCAGAATATTGCTCCTGGTTTTAACCGTGAGTTTGCATCTGATGAATGGGGCTGGATTGGTAAAGAAAATTGGCGTGAAGCTCGTCAGGAAGTAGAAGATTTAGCAAATTATGATCAGCCACTACAAATTATCGGATCAGATATTGATCACCGCATGATAAGAGTTGCGCAAGATAATGCGGATGAAGTTGGACTAGGGGATTTAATTTCATTTAAACAAATGCAAGTAAAAGATTTTACAACAAAAGAGGAATATGGTTATGTTGTAACGAATCCTCCATACGGAGAACGTTTAAGTGAAAAAGCGCTTGTTGAAAAATTATATAAAGAAATGGGCGAAGTATTCCGTCCATTAGATACATGGTCTCTTTATTTATTAACAAGCTATGAAGCATTTGAAAAATGTTACGGAAAAGAAGCATCGAAAAAGCGTAAACTATTTAACGGCTTTATTCGTACGGATTATTATCAGTACTTTGGGAAGCGTCCACCTCGCAATTCATAGTATAAAACCTCTTTCCTGCGCATATACTGGCTATTATGTAATGTGCAAAAGGAGGAATCAATATGGATGGTTTTCAATTGTCAATGATTCAAAAGGCCATTCATCGTACGTATGATGAGCTAGGAAGAGAAATCGATCTTCAAGGTGCAGCAGCAGATGAAATTCAAAAGGCACAAGAAGAGTATTTATCTGCATTATCGTATGAAACGTTAATTGATAAGCGTTATTTAAAGTCATTAATAGAGTAAAAAAAGTTTTCCTTTGCATAAAGGAAAACTTTTTTCACGCATTTCTATGTATTACAACAGGGGAAAGCAACTGCTATTTAGAAATAGCAGTTGCTATATCTTTTTATAGAAAAACTTTTTGGTTGGAGGCTGAGGATGTTTACTGAGAAGAGATTACCATTTGAAGTAGGGAAACAAGATAATTTTTATGATAAGTTGAATGAGTGGATTGGAGATGTATTTTACGATATCCTCCCGGAAAAAGGCTTTGAAGAACGTGATGAGCAAATTTTTATGGCATTCCAATTAGAACGCGCGTTTCAAGAGAAGAAAGTAATGTTCGCAGAGGCAGGCGTAGGAACGGGTAAAACGATCGTGTATCTTTTATATGCAATTTGCTATGCACGTTATACAGGGAAACCAGCTATTATTGCTTGTGCAGATGAAACATTAATCGAACAGCTTGTGAAAGAAGAAGGGGACATTGCGAAATTATCGGAAGCATTAGGATTATCTGTTGATGTACGTCTAGCAAAATCGATGGATAATTATTTATGTTTACGTAAACTAGAAGATGTGATGAGTGGACGAGCTCCAGAAGTCATTGAAGATGTATATTATGAATTGCCTCAGTTTGTATTTGATCATGGAACGATGCAAAACTTTACGCATTATGGTGATCGAAAAGAGTTTCCATTGTTAAATGATGAGGAATGGTCAAAGGTATCTTGGGATTATTTCCAAGACTGTTTCACATGTGATTCTCGTCATCGTTGTGGTCAAACACTTTCTCGTGAACATTACCGTAAAGCAGCAGATTTAATTATTTGCTCTCAAGACTTTTATATGGATCATATTTGGACATATGATGCTCGTAAGCGTGAAGGACAAATGCCACTTTTACCAGAAAGCAGTTGTGTTGTCTTTGATGAAGGGCATCTTGTTGAGTATGCAGCGCAAAAAGCACTAACGTATCGTTTAAAGCAAACGATGATGGAACAATTATTAACAAGATTATTACAAAATGATATTCGTGAAGAGTTTGCTCATTTAGTTGAAGAAACAATTTGGCAAACAGAGCGATTCTTTGATGTCTTGCAAGAGAATAAAAAAGAAATTGCTGGTTCAGATCGTCTAGAAATAACTGTGACAGAAAAAGTAACTGCTGAGGCGAAACGACTGTATGCGAAAATTGCAGAAGTTGGTGATGCATTAGTATTTGAAAGTGAAATGTATACAGTAAACACATACGATTTAAATATCGTTGACGAGCATTTAGATGTACTAGAGCATTCACTTCGTCTTTTCATGCATGAAAAAAATGTAATTACATGGGGAGAAGAAGGAGATGGTGCATTCACGTTAGTGATTATGCCGCGTGCAGTAGAAGAAGTACTACAGGAGAAAGTATTCTCGAAAAAAATCCCGTATATTTTCTCTTCTGCTACACTATCTGAAAATGATTCATTTGCCTTTACAGCAAATAGTTTAGGTGTAAAAGATTATTTATCATTCTCAGTAGCTTCTCCATTTGATTATGAAGAGCAAATGAAAGTGTATTTACCATCGTATAACCAGGAAAATGAATGGGAACGAAAATGCCAGTATACGCTTGAGAACATTCAAAAAACAAATGGGCGTACGCTTGTATTATTCCGTACTACACAAGAGCTTGCAGCATTTAAAGAATACGTGAATAAAGAGCAGATGTCCGTTCCGTTTTTATATGAAGGAGATCAAGAGATTAGCCAGCTTGTTTCACGTTTCCAAAATGAAGAAGAGACTGTACTTTGTGCTGTTCATTTATGGGAAGGTTTGGATATACCAGGTTCTTCATTATCACATGTAATCATTTGGTCACTTCCATTCCCTCCAAATGATCCTGTGTTTGAAGCGAAACGTAAGCACGTAAATGACCCGTTTTGGGATGTAGATGTACCATATATGATTTTACGTCTTCGTCAAGGAATTGGACGTTTAATTCGTACGAGTGAAGATAAAGGTGCTATTTCGTTATTCTTATCAGAGAATGAAAATGAAAAGGTTATTGAGGCTGTAAAGAAAGTACTTCCAGTAGAAGGTAAGGGATTGTAAAAGCTTAGCGTTTGCTAAGCTTTTTCTTTTTATCCCGCATTAACGGGCAGTAAGATCCCCATCTCAAGATTCGGAGAGAAACGAGGAAGATAGGTAAGGGATCAACTGCCCGTAAAAGCCCGATTGGTGAGAGCTAATAATCAGTGGGGGATGAAGAACCCCCCAATGATTAAAGTTTCACTTTATATGGAAAAGGACTTTATATCTTTATGTCGAAATATAGGTGAGGTAGAAAAAGGAGGCAATAAAATATGACAATCGCTACACATGAAGTAGAAAAAGAGTTTTTAGCACACGTGAAAAAGATAAATAATTATGGGGAAGCATTAAGCCTAATATTTTGGGATTTACGCACTGGAGCACCAAAACAAGGTGTGGATCAACGCTCTGAAGTAATAGGAATGCTTTCATCAGAGGTATTTTCATTATCAACTTCTGATGAGATGGGAAGATATTTAAAAGAATTAGAACAGTTAATTGTAGATAATAAAATTTCTGAAACAACGAAGAAAATTGTAGAAGAGTGCCGCAAAGAGTATGATCGAAATAAAAAAATTCCACAGGCCGAGTATGAAGAGTTTGTTAAATTACAAGCAAAATCAGAAAGTGTTTGGGGAGAAGCACGTGAAAAATCTGATTTTGAAATGTTTAGGCCATACTTAGAAAAAATTGTTGAATATAAGAAGAAATTTATTACATATTGGGGTTATGAAACGTATAAGTATAATACGCTTTTAGATCTGTATGAACCGGGTATTACAGTAGAAGTATTAGACCATGTGTTTGGACAACTACGTGAGCGTATTGTTCCGCTTGTAAAAGAAATTTCAGAGTCCAATAAAGGCTTAAAAACAAATGCCTTATTTGAACATTTTTCAAAAGAACAGCAAAAGAATTTTACTTTAGAGTTATTAAAACAATTAAATTATAACTTCGAGGCCGGGCGTCTAGACGAAACAATACACCCCTTCGAAATTACATTGAATAGAGGGGATGTTCGTATCACGACTCGTTATGACGAAAAGGATTTCCGTATGGCAGTATTCGGTACAATTCACGAATGTGGTCATGCTGTATATGAACAAAATATCTCACAAGAATTAGAAGGAACGCCACTTTGCAGTGGTACATCAATGGGGATTCATGAATCGCAATCACTATTCTTTGAAAACTTTATTGGACGTAATAAATCGTTCTGGAAGAAAAATTATGGGCTATTAAAACAATTTAGTGATGGGCAATTCGAAAATGTATCTGTAGACGAGTTCTATGATGCAATTAATGAATCAAAGCCTTCCTTTATACGTATTGAGGCAGATGAACTTACATATCCACTTCACGTTATGGTTCGTTATGAATTAGAAAAAGAATTATTTGATGGAACATTAGAAGTAAAAGACTTGCCAGCAGCGTGGAATGATAAGATGGAAAGTTATTTAGGTATCCGCCCAGAAACGGATGCACAAGGTGTGCTGCAAGATGTACATTGGTCAGATGGATCGTTTGGATATTTCCCATCGTATGCACTTGGTTATATGTATGCAGCGCAATTTAAACATAAGATGTTAGAAGAAATTCCTAACTTCGATGTATTGCTAGAAGACGGGAATGTGACGCCAATTCGTGAATGGTTGACAAAAAATATTCACCAATATGGCAAAACGAAAAAACCGTTAGAAATTTTAAAAGATGTAACAGGTGAAGGATTAAATGCAAATTATTTAGCTGATTATTTAGAGGCGAAATATAAAGAGATTTATGAATTGTAAACAGCAAAGGAGCTGCATATATGCAGCTCCTTTTTATGAATGAAAGTTTACCGTATATGTGCCTTAGATAAGGAGGAGTAAGGGTGAATTATGCTTTTGAAGTGATGACACAAGAGCAAGCAGAAGAAATTGCATATAATTGGCATTATGAGGGTCAGTACTCTTTTTATGATATGGAAGCGGATAAAGAAGATTTAGTGGAGTTTTTAGATCCTACAATACGCGCAGAAACGACTTTTGCTGTTAGTGAGAATAATCAGCTTATTGGATTTTTTAGTTTTACTAAAGTAGATATTCATACAGTGGATATTGGGCTTGGAATGAAACCAAAACTGACTGGAAATCGCTTAGGATTAGCATTTATAAAGGCAGGTCTAGCTTTTTGTGAAAAGAAGTATCAGCCGAAGTATATAACGTTATCAGTGGCAATATTTAATGAAAGAGCGATTAAAGTTTATAAGAAGGCAGGGTTTGAATCGGTGGGAACTTTTATTCAGGAGACAAATGGAAGTCACTTTGAATTTTTAAAAATGATGTATTCGATTTATGCCTACAGGTGCATGATGAATAAGTGATATTTGAAATAAAGCAGAGGAGATCTCCCTCTGCTTTTCAGTTACCATAACTTAAATCCTTTTGAACCAGGCGGAGCATTTTGAATCATATCAATAAACGGAATAGTATAAGCGAATAAAATAAGCAAAGCTGTAATACCAATCCAGAGTTTCCAATTATCGAAAACCATCGGTGTACGTTCAGATGCATCGGCTACTTTGCCGATTGGGAACTCAGTTTGTCCTTTTGGTGCGAAGAAGACTAGATCTACATAAATGATGATCGCAATTACAATGCCAACGAATAAAATGGATCCTCCGACTGCTTGAGCAATTTGGTATGGAATCCATTCGAGTGCTTGTTGTGAATTTCCGTAGGTAGAAAAAGCTGAGCGACGAGGTGCTCCGAGTAATCCAGCAAAGTGCATACCAGTAGACATGAAGAACATGCCTATCGCCCATACGCAAGTTTGAATCATAGCTAGTCGATTCATTTCTTTTGTCATAACGCGTCCTGTTAGATGTGGAATTAACCAGTAGGCGATTCCGAAAAATGTTAATACAACAGAGGTAGCCAATGTTAAATGAAAATGTCCCGTTACCCATACGGTATTATGAACAACTTGATTTAGTTGGTTGCTTGCATTAACAAGTCCGCCAGCACCAGCTGGTATGAACATAAGCATACCGACAAATGGGGCGAAAAATCTAGCATTTCCCCATGGAAGCATGCGAAGCCACCCAAATAGTCCAGTAGCTCCCTTTGATCGTCCAAATTGTTCAAAGGTTGCAAATAAGGAGAAGGCAGTCATTAAAGAAGGAATAACAACCAGAAATGTTAAGACAACTTGCAAGTATTTCCATTCAGGATCAATGCCTGGTTCTGTTAATTGGTGATGAAATCCTACAGGCATAGAAAATAGTAAAAATAAGATGAATGATAAACGGGCTAGTGAGTCACTGAAAATTTTACCGCCAATAATTTTCGGTATAATGACATACCAAGCCATATAGGCAGGAAGGAGCCAAAAATAAACGAGTGGATGGCCGAAGTACCAAAACAATGTTCGACTGACAAGGACATCGATTTTATCAACAAAGCCTAAGCTCCACGGGATAAATTGAATAAGTGCTGCAGCTGCAACGCCAAGTGTTGCAACAAGCCACAGTGCCATTGTTACAACAGCCATAAAGCTCAGCAACGGACCTATTTTTCCTTTGTTATGTTTTTTCCATGTACGATATTGAGCAAACATTGCAAATCCGCTGAACCAACTTCCAACAATAACAAGGGTAAGTCCAATGTAAAATCCAGGATGCGCTTTTAATGGAGCATAGAACGTATAGAGTACAGTTGCTTTATTAAGTAGGATGAAAATTGCAGTAATTGTCGTTCCAATTGTCATAAGCCAAAAACCAATCCAGCCTGTTTTTCGCACACCTTTTGAGAGGGTGCCAGTTGTTTTACTCATGCAAGCAAATAAAAAACCAATAATAAAGAACGTCGTTAATACAAGTCCGAGTAAAACACCATGTGTTGTTAACACTTGATAGTAGCCAATGCCAGCTGGTAAATTGAATTTCCCTGAACGAACGAGGACTTGTAGTAATCCGCATAATCCACCTAAAAATAGAGCAATAAATGCGATGTGAATATGAGCTATTGCTAATTTTGCATCTCGTTTACTTATTTTATCTTGCAGTGCAATCATTTTTCGGACACCTCAACTTTCGCGCTCATCATATGATGGCCAGTACCACAATATTCATTACAGACAATTAGATATTCTCCAGCTTTTTGGAAAACCTGTGAAGCTGTGCTTACATATCCTGGTTCAACCATCATATTAACGTTTGTACCTGCGATTTCAAATCCATGTACAACATCTTTTGTCGCAACGACAAAATCAACTTTTGCCCCCTTTGGTACTTTAATTGTATTTGGTGTGAAAGAGAAAGCTTGTGAGACAATCGTCACCTGATAATGATTTTTTCCAACTTGTTTAACGCCAGGTTGATCAAATGGTGCGGTTGCCTGAACCTTTTCTGGGTCAATTATAGTTAAACAACTTGGCGGTTTGTTTCCCATATAAAAAGCGCTAATTCCTAAAATAGCTAAAAATACGAACAGTGAGCCGACACCGAAAATGAGCCAAATTTTTTCGTATTTATGTAAGTGCATATCCCCATCTCCCTTTTCAAAACTATATATTATAGCCGATTAACAAAAATCTGATAGACGCTAAACCACATGAAAATAATGAAAAAACCAACAAAAAAAACAGAGATTAAAGTTCCTTTTAACGAGTTTTTTTCATTACTTTCGTTTTCTGGCTGATGTAATTTATGTTCGCCCATAATAACCCTCCTTGGATAAATGAAATCTTACATTTTTATAATACAAAAAATTTAGATAATTTAACTGCGTTCGAATATGCTTTCAAAAAGTGTTCATTAATACAATAAAAACTATGTCTATAATGAGAACTTGAAAAGTCACGACTTCTTACAAGTTTTGGTATGTGAATTTGTGAAGAAAATGTGAAATGATAACTCTTTTGAAATTCCTGGGAAGATGTGTATGATTGAATTTGGATAACTTATATCGAGGGGAGTGTAAAGCCCGTGGATAGAGGGATAAAGGAGGAGAGATTTAATGATAACGATAAAAACGAAAAAAGAAATAGATTTGATGCGTGAATCTGGGAAGTTGCTAGCTTCGTGTCATCGAGAAATTGCAAAGATGATAAAGGCGGGTATTACTACACTAGAAATTGATACATTTGTTGAAATGTATTTAGAAAAATATGGTGCATCGCCTAAGCAAAAAGGATATAACGATTATCCATATGCAATATGTGCGTCTGTGAACGATGAAATGTGTCATGGTTTTCCAACTAATCAACCGTTACATGCAGGAGATATTGTTACGATTGATATGGTAGTGAACTTAAATGGTGCGCTTGCTGATTCTGCGTGGACTTATAAAGTAGGAGATATTTCTAATGAGGCAGAAAAGTTACTACTAGTAACAGAAAATACTTTATATAAAGGGATTGAGCAAGCGATAGTTGGAAATCGTGTAGGAGATATTGGATATGCGATTGAAAGCTACGTAACCTCAGAAGGATTTTCTGTGGCAAGGGATTTTACAGGGCATGGAATTGGGAAGGAAATTCATGAGGAACCTGCAATTTTTCATTTTGGAAAGCCAGGTCAAGGACCGGAACTACAAGAAGGAATGGTTATAACGATTGAGCCCATTGTAAATGTAGGGATGCGATATTCAAAAGTAGATGTGAACGGATGGACTGCAAGAACAATGGATGGAAAGCTGTCAGCACAATACGAACATACGATAGCAATCACAAAGGATGGACCAGTCATTTTAACGACTCTTTAGCAGGAGAATATAAAATGTAAGAGTTTTCAAAACTCGAACGAAAAAGATATTTTTATAAAATTTGTACGTGTTTTTTATTAGAAATGCTTTTCAAAATAAAAAAAGTGCGTTATAATCCATCTATAAAATAAATAGGTTAGCTACACTCATATAATCGCGGGGATATGGCCTGCAAGTTTCTACCGAAGTACCGTAAATGCTTTGACTATGAGTGAGGACGAATATATTGCTGGTTTAGCATTCTTTTTTGCGAAGCTCCAAAAGCGCGTCTCTCACTTGTAACGAGTGGTGGCGGCTTTTGGAGTTTTTTATTGCATAAGAGGAGGAACAAACATGAAAGTATTACAAGAAAAGATTTTAAATGAAGGAACGGTTTTATCTGGTGATGTATTAAAGGTAGATGCATTTTTAAATCATCAAATTGATCCAGTACTTATGCAAGAAATCGGAAAAGAGTTTGCACAGCGTTTTAAAGAAGAGAACATTACAAAAATCGTTACGATTGAATCTTCAGGAATTGCGCCAGCAGTTATGGCAGCTTTAGAGCTTGGTGTAAAAGTAATCTTTGCAAGAAAGCGTAAATCGTTAACGTTACAAGATAATATGTATGTGGCGAAAGTATACTCATTTACAAAACAAGAAACGAATGAAATTTCATTATCTAGAAATCATATCCATGAAAATGATCGTGTCTTAATCATTGATGACTTTTTAGCAAATGGTCAGGCTGCTTTAGGCTTAATGAGTTTAGTAGAGCAAGCTGGAGCAAGTATTGCAGGAATTGGTATTGTCATTGAAAAAGCATTTCAAGATGGAGGAAAGAAGCTACGTGAGAGCGGTGTTCGTGTAGAATCACTTGCAGAAATTGCATCACTTGATAACGGTACGGTTACATTTGTTGAGCATGAGACTGCGGAGGTGAAATAGCCATGAAGCAGCACCCATTTAAAATCGCATCCCTTGGCATGCAGCATATGCTTGCGATGTATGCAGGAGCAATCATTGTTCCGCTTATCGTTGGCGGGGGACTTGGCTTAAATCAACGAGAATTAACATACTTAGTATCTATCGATTTATTAATGTGTGGTGTCGCAACGATTTTACAAGCTTTATCGAATCGCTTTTTTGGAATTGGCCTTCCTGTTGTACTCGGTTGTACATTTACAGCAGTTGGACCGATGATCGCAATCGGTAAACAGTACGGTGTTTCTTCCATATATGGAGCAATTATTGCAGCCGGATTGTTCGTTGTTATTTTTGCAAAACTATTTGGGAAGCTCGTGAAACTATTCCCGCCTGTTGTAACGGGTTCTGTTGTTACAGTTATTGGGGTTACATTAGTTCCGGCAGCGATTAATGATATGGCTGGGGGCGTAGGTAGTAAAGATTTTGGTAGTATTGAGAACTTAGCATTAGCATTCGGTGTATTACTATTTATTATCATTATGTATCGTTTCTTTGATGGTTTTATCCGTTCTATTTCTATTTTACTCGGTCTCTTATTTGGTACGATTGTGGCAGCATTTATGGGGAAAGTAAGTTTACAAGCGGTTGGAGAAGCAGATTGGTTTCATGGAATTCAGCCGTTTTACTTCGGTACACCAACATTTGAATTAACACCGATAATTACGATGATTCTTGTTGCTTGCGTTGGGATTGTAGAAGCAACTGGTGTGTATTTTGCTTTATCGGATATTTGTAATAAAAAGATTGGTGAAAAAGAGCTAACAAAAGGTTACCGTGCTGAAGGGTTAGCGATGATTTTAGGTGGTATTTTTAATGCCTTTCCGTATACGACGTATTCTCAAAACGTCGGTCTTGTTCAATTAACAGGTGTACGAAATCGCGTTATCATTTATACTTGCGGTGGTATGTTAATCGTACTTGGTTTTATTCCGAAAATTGCCGCTATCACAACGATTATTCCAAAACCGGTGCTTGGTGGTGCTATGCTAGCGATGTTTGGTATGGTTATGGCATATGGTATTAAGATGTTAAGCAGTGTAGACTTTGCAAAACAAGAAAATTTACTAATTGTAGCATGCTCCGTTGGTATTGGACTTGGCGTAACAGTCGTTCCAACGTTATTTTCTCAGCTTCCAGAAAGTATCCGTATTTTAACAGATAACGGAATCGTGCTTGGAAGTGCGTCAGCTGTACTTTTAAATATTGTATTTAATATGGTTCCAGAGCGTAAAGTGAAAGAAAAAGAAGAGCAAGTTCCAGTACAAAGTGCTGTAAGGCAAGCGTAAGGAAAAGGAAGGTCTCGTCATGAGACCTTCCTTTTCTTTTTGATTGGCATCAATTTTCCATATGTACCAAGGCGCCAAATGTATTCAAGTGGGCCATACTGATAATGAGAGAGCCACCAGCGGCTAATAAAGATTTGTAGTGTATAAAAACTAATACAAAATAGCGGGCCTATCCATAATGGAACCGGTAAATAATTTTTGAAAAATAGACCGAACACAATCAATGTAATTACTGTGTGTGAAATGTAGTTTGTTAGTGCCATTCGTCCTACATATTGAAAGGGCTGTAATAATTTTTGCCATTGTTCCTTTTGTAATAAACGCATAAGTGTGAAAATGTAAAAGATAAATAAAGTTTTTCCACTAAACATTGTAAAACCACTCATGTAGATTGGTTCATACGGCTGTTTTGTTACAAAGTAACGAATCATAAAGAACCACATTGGAAGTGTTAGGATAAACATAATGATTTGCCACTTTTTTAGTTTGGAATCTAATTCTTTTGCTCGGCGGAAAATGTCTTTTTTACCAGCGTATAAGCCGAGTAAGAATAAACCAACTGTTTCTGGAAGCATCGAAATGTTTAACCCAATGGATTCAGAATAAAAGGCATGCAAGCGATCTTGTACTTGTATGCTCCAATTTTCTAATGGCATAATGGGTAGAGAAGAAGCTAGTTCTTCTATTGGTACAAAAGCGATCATGATGCTAACTAATAACATAAACAGTTGGAAAAGACTTAATAGAATCAATGAACATACTAAAATGGTATGTGGTTGTCTTTTGTAAAATAATAATAAGAAAAACCCCGCAATTGCATAGCTATGTAAAATATCACCATCCCATAAAAGGGCGTAATGCAAGAAGCCGAATAATAATAAAATGAGAAGTCGACGAATGAATAATGTTTTTGGATGATCTGTTTTCGCTTCAGCACGCTGCATAAAAATGAAAAAGCCTAATCCAAACAAAAATGAAAAAATAGTATAAAATTTTGTTTGAATAAACATGTCATAAAATAGGCGGATATAGCTGTCTATTCCTTCATAACTTCCTGTAATGTCACGAGAATCAACACCAGCAATAACGGGCCAGTTAACGAGAAAAATACCGAATACAGCAATTCCCCTAATAATATCAATAGAATGAATCCTCTCGCCTTGTGAAATGTTTTGCGTCATCGTTTACCTCCTTTAAGTCAATCTCTTTTATTATACAATAATGGAAGGAAGAGGAGATAAGGATATTTCCAATTTTTGAAACTGTTAAGATGTTTGTTATGAGATATAATAAGAGTGCACAGCAAGTTTTTCACTCCTTTAAAACAGGTAGTAGAGAAGTTCCTTATTTTCAAGGAGCTTCTTTTTTAGAAATTAATATTGATAATGATTCTCTTTAATGATAAAATGTACCCAAAAGTGATAATCATTATCAAAAAGGTTGGTGTGCTAAATATGGTATATGCATTAGTGGCAGGAACAGTTGCTGTGTATGCTGTCGTTACAAAATATGTGTTAAATGAAGTCGAAGCAACAAAATGAACAAACTTACATAGAATCCCTTTCATCTGTAAAAAGAATGAAAGGGATTTTTTTATTTTTAATGAGAATATCCTGAAAATTTAGTATGATAATAGGGTATATACATCTTGGAATAGAGGGGAACAAGGGGATGACAAACATAGTACAGACAAACAGTATGAAAAAACTTGTTTGTTTTTATGAAGAATGGCAGAAACATGGTGACGCGGAGAATAGCTTGAAATTGTTTGAAGTGATTCAAAAATATAAGGAAGAACAGCTTATGATTGCCTTTTGCGGTCATTTTTCTGCTGGAAAATCGACAATGATGAACCACTTATATAAAGCGCAGCTATTGCCAACAAGTCCGATTCCGACAAGTGCAAACGTTGTTAAAATTGAAAAGGGAGCGGACCGTGTTGTTGTAACGGTGAAATCTGGAGAACATTACGAATATGACGGTGCATACTCAGCGGAAGAGTTGAAGCAGCTTTGTAAAAATGGTGATGAAGTAATAGGTGTTCACATTTATCGAAATGATGCACCGATTCCTGATGGTGTTATGCTTGTTGATACACCTGGAATTGATTCAACAGATGATGCGCATCAATTAGCGACAGAATCAACACTCCATCTTGCAGATGTTATTTTTTACATGATGGACTATAACCATGTCCAATCGGAAGTGAATTTGCAATTCGTGAAAGAATTGAAGCAGCGTAATAAGACGGTTTATCTTGTTATCAATCAAATTGATAAACATAAGGAAAGAGAGTTATCATTTGAGGATTACAAGAAAAGCGTGAGCCAATCCTTCTCTAACTGGGATATTGAAGTAGACGGCATTTTTTATACTTCTTTACGAATGATGAATCATCCATATAATGAAATTCAAAGGTTAGAGAATTTACTTTCTTCTATTATGGAAGAGCGTGAGAAATATGTGGAAAATGGTATGGAAAGAGAAACAGAATACTTATTACAAGAGCATTTTTCATTCGTTCTTTCAGAAAATGAAAAACAATTAATGCCCTATCAAAAAGAATTAGCATCATCTTTATCACTTGAAGATGTAATGGAAAAGAAAGAAGAGCTTATTGAAAATAAACGACGCGTGGCTAGTAAAGAATCGGACGTGAAAAATGAATTTATAAAAGGATTGCAAGCGATATTAGATAACGCTTACTTAATGCCATTTGAAATGCGGGAGTTAGCAAATCAATATTTAGAAACAAAATTAACAAAATTTAAAGTTGGTTTGCTATTTGCAAAAGGGAAAACAGAACAAGAAAAACAAAGGCGTTTAGATGCATTTTATTCGGCGCTAGGGAAGACTGTTGAAACGCAGCTTGATTTTCATGTGAAAGAGTTTATTGTGGCTTTCTTAAAAGATGAAGAGATGTTTACAGAAAAAGTTGGGAAAGACATATATGCACTGCAAATTTCTTTTGGTCCTGAATTATTAGCAGAAACTATTAAGCAAGGTGCAGGGTTTACAGGAGATTATTTGCTTCTTTATACAGCTGATGTTGCGAATGAGCTAAAGAAAAGATACTTTATGAAAGCGCAGCAAATCTTCGAAAAAAGTACGAGCGTTTTACAGAAAAAAATGGAGAAAGAGATTGTTTATATTGAACAGGAAATTGAACAGTATACTCTGTTACAGACTGCAAAGGAAACAAAATTACAATACATTAAGGCGTATGATGAATACGAAAATTATTTACAAAGTATTTGGAGCGAACATGTACCAGTGCCAGATGGATTGCAAGTAGAACAAGTATTGCAAGGTAAGAAGCTGGTTGTAAATGAGAAATTCACATTACAAGAACAAGAGATACAAAGCGACAGCATTTCTTACAATGAAGAAAATATAAAAACAACGGCAACATTAAATATCCAGCGTATATTAGAACAAGTAAAAGATGCGGAAATGGTACTAGAACCTCTGCAGGCACTTAAACATTTGCATCAAGAAGTTGTAGGGAAAAGAAAGCGTGTTGAAACGAAACAATTTACAGTAGCTTTATTTGGAGCTTTTAGTGCCGGGAAATCATCATTTGCAAATGCGCTACTTGGTGCGAATGTACTTCCAGTATCACCTAATCCAACCACGGCGACAATTAATCAAATTTTACCGATTACAGAAGATAAACCTCATGGTACAGTAATTGTTCAGTTTAAATCGCAGCAAGCGCTATTAGAAGATATGAAAGCAGTTTATAAAATGTTTCATTATGAAATTGAGACATTTGAAGAAGCGTTATCACAAATAGATACGATCCTAAAATATCCATCACCTAGCGGAAAACAAAAAACAACGTTTAGTTTTTTACGTGCGGTACAGAGAGGATATCCAGTGGTTTCTAATCATTTGGGAGAACAAGTACAAGTTACGTTAGAAGAGTTCTCGGATTATGTAGCGAACGAAGAAAAATCGTGTTTTGTTGAATATATGGAACTGTACTACGATTGTGCTTTAACGAGACAAGGCGTTGCGCTTGTTGATACACCAGGAGCAGATTCTATTAATGCTCGGCATACGGACGTTGCATTCCAATATATTAAAAATGCTGATGCGATTTTATTTGTAACGTACTACAACCATGTCTTTTCAAGAGCGGATCGTGAATTTTTAATTCAGCTTGGTCGCGTGAAAGATACATTTGCGCTTGATAAAATGTTTTTCTTAATTAATGCAGCAGACTTAGCACAGTCTGAGGAGGAACTTGAAATGGTAAAAGGATATATTGCAGATCAGCTTCTGCAATACGGTATCCGAAATCCACGTTTATTTGCAATTTCGAGTTTATGTGCGCTTGAAGAGAAACAAGGAAAGAGTATAGCAAAAGAAAAGTACGGGATTTTGAAAAATTCGGGAATTACAAAGTTTGAAGAGTCATTTACATCCTTTATGATGCGCGATTTAATGCTTGTATCTGTTCATTCGTTATATCGTGCACTACAAAGCGCAGATCAGCTTCTTACAAATATGATACAAGGAGCGAAGCAAGGGAATGATGAAAAAGAAAAGCAAATAAAAAAATATGAAGCAGAACGTGAGCAGCTACTTCATATTATTTCATCGTATAGTGTACTTGCAGAAGAACAGGCAATGCAAAATGAAGTGAAAGAACTGTTATATTATGTAGAGCAGCGTCTCTTTTTACGTTATAACGATGTGTTTACTGAATTTATTAATCCTGCCTCCCTTCGAACGGATGGGAATGTGAAAATGAAGCTACAAGAATGTCTTATGGAACTTGTCTCCTTCATTCAGCATGATTTATTACAAGAAATGCGTGCAACGTCACTACGTCTTGAAAAATGGATGGATGAAGCGATGCAGCGAGCAAAGGATGAAATTGCAGTAAAATGTAAGTTGGAAAATGAATCTGTTTCTCTAAATGGGACAGCTGATTATGAATACCAGGTTATTACACATAAAGAGCCATTTCCTTCCATAGAAGGAAAACATTTTAAAAAGGCATTATCTCATTTCAAAAATGAGAAAAGCTTCTTTGAAAAAAATGATAAAGCAGCGATGCAAGAAGATACGAAAGAGTCGCTTGAACCTGTCGTATCTCAATATGTAGCAGATGAAGAAAAGTTATTTATTCATCATTATAAAAAAGAATGGGAAGTAAAATGGGACTTATTCCGAACAGTGATGCAGCAAGATGTTGGGCAGTATTACGAAAGTATATTATTTGCTTTAGCAGAGACGATTGATGTGTCGCTATATGAACAAAGTAAGGAACAATTACGGAAACAGTTAACAGCAATCGAAAAGGAAATTCAGATTTGATAAGCTCTATGAAAAAAAGATTCGTTCAATTTTCTTTTGCAGTACAGCATCCAGTGATTTTACGAATCCTGCAAATTCATCTGTAGAAATCATATGGGTAAGAACTAAGCGTCTACCATCCGGTGTTTCACCGCATAAGACGAACGAAGAAAATTCATATGTTTTTCCATCTACAACTAATTTTGGGTGGGAATATGTTCCGTTTTTCTTTTTCTTTCCATCAATCGAGATGACGTTGCACTTTTTCTCATTGTTGTCCATGGTGAATCCCTCCTTTGTATTACTTATGGTAGACAAGGAGGGTTTAGAACAAGAGAGAAAGGGGAATTTTTATGGGAATTGTAATAGAACGTATTTCTAAAGAGGTAGCACCTAAATCATTATTATTGCTCGCTGATCCAAGTGAGGAGCAGATTCATTCATATTTGAACCGCGGTCTTATCTATGTTGCAAAAGAGGAAGAAAAGATTGTAGGAATATATGTATTGCTTGAAACAAGACCACAAACAATGGAAATTATGAATATTGCTATTTTAGAAGAGCTACAAGGAAAAGGGATTGGCAAGCAGTTGGTACAACATGCAATTCAAATCGCGAAGAAATCTCATATGCATACACTTGAAATAGGGACAGGAAATTCTAGTGTTTCACAGCTTGCTTTGTATCAAAAATGTGGTTTTCGTATTTTTTCTATTGATTTTGATTACTTTTCAAAGCATTATGAAGAAGAGATTATTGAAAATGGAATTGTATGTCGTGATATGATTCGACTTACAATGGAACTCTAGTTGTTTTTTATGCAGCTACTTGGCAAGAAATTATAAATTATTTAGGGGGAAGAGAAGATGGAAGTGCATAAAGCAATTACAGCACATTCTCGTAAACAAAATGAAATTGTAACAACATTTTTACAACTAGAAGCACAGCGTGAAGCGGCAATTGAAGCGGCAGTAGCACTTGCGTCGAATGGAAAACATTTTTCAGTAGATGCAATTAACATGGTAACGAAGCAAATTAATGATCTTGCTAAACGAGGTGTTGCACCGCAACGTAAAATTGTAACAGAAGATATGATTATGGAGTATGTAGGTCGCCTGCAAGAGAAAGAAGGTCGTTAAGTATGATTGTTACAGTCGGATGGTTACGTGATCACATAGAAGATGAGCATGTCCGCATCGTCGATTGTCGTTTTGACTTAGCTAATCCAAATTGGGGAAGAGAAGAGTATGAGAAAGAACATATTCCTCATGCATTATATTTTGATTTGAATCTTGATTTATCAAGTCCTGTTACCGAGCATGGTGGCCGTCATCCACTTCCAGCTATTCAGGATTTTGCTGAAAAGCTTTCTCAAGCTGGTATTGATGAACATACGAAGGTTGTTGCATACGACAGTCAAGCTGGTGCGATGGCTTCGCGTTTATGGTGGCTATTAACATATGTAGGTCATCAAAAAGTATATGTATTAAATGGTGGTTTCCCAGCATGGAGAGAATCCGATTTATCTACAACGGCAGCAGTGCCAACTATTGAACGGAAAACATTCATTCCGAATATACAAGACAGCATGCTTGTAACAATGGAAGATGTGAAAGAAAAAATCCGTATAAATGCAGATATTACGCTAATCGACTCTAGAGAGCCGAAGCGTTATGCTGGTGCTGAAGAATCTGTCGATCCGAAAGCTGGTCACATTCCGACAGCAGAAAACTATTTTTGGAAAGATGGCATCACGGCGGAAGGTCAGTTTAAAAATCAAGATGAGCAAGAGGAGCGGTTCCACCACCTTAATAAAGAGAAAGAAACAATCGTCTATTGCGGATCGGGTGTAACAGCATGTCCGAATATACTAGCGTTACAAACAGCTGGTTTTCGTAACGTGAAGTTATATGCTGGGAGCTGGAGTGATTGGATTTCTTATCCAGAAAACCAAATTGTAAAAGAAGTACAGTAACCTCTTGCATGCAAAAATATTTTGTATTAAAATAAGGTCACAAGCAAGAAATTACTTCAAAACATTACATTTTACACATTGCATGCAATGTGATAAGATAACGACAAGTAAATAAAACATCCTGCGGTGTACGTAACTTATTTATGTCTAAAACCGATGTTAGTTATACGGAAGCTCAACATTTAGCAACCATCATCAAGCCTTCCTTGTGGAGGAAGATGTACGGTAGCTGTGAGGGCATCCACCTGCGAGTAGCGGGTTTTTGGACATTTACGAGGGACGGCACGTGCGGGGGTCTTATTTCAACTAACATTATATAAAATTCCTACGGTGTACGTAGCTTATGTATGTCTTAAACCAATGAGTATAATACGGAAGTTCAATATCTAAATGTAAACAGCCTGCCATCTTTTTAAGAAGGAAGCTGAAAGCATTTATGAGGACATCCACCTGTGAGAGCAGGTTTATGGACATCTAGAGAGAACGGCATGTGTGGGGCTATATAAAAACCTTACGTTTTATACGTAAGGTTTTTTATTGTAGGGAACTTTTTTCGGTATGCTAGAAAGTGATTGGAATTTCATTGTGCAAAAAGCATAAAAATATTAGAAATCAAATGAAACTCCACATGATGGGAGTTTCATTTAATTGTTATCCCGCTATTTTAGGACAGTAAGACTCCCAACTCAAAATTGAGCGGAAGCAATGTCCAGCTCTAGCGGCTAGAATCTCCGGTCGTTTCGCCCCCCTCGGACGAGGCAAAAAGCGCCTCTCTGTCTAGAGTTCCAACGTCCTGCAATTCTGAGCGAGCCACTTCCGCTTTTCTAAAAAGTTAGGTGGGAGATTAATTGTACGGAAAAGCCCGATTCGTGAGGGCTAATAATCAGTGGGGGGATGAAGCTACTGATTAAAGTTTCACTTTATCTGTGTTCACCTGTAAAATTCCCATAATAAACATAGCATTTTCGATCTTCATCAAGCTCTCTGGAATCTAAGGTGAATTCCATAAATATTCCGTCTTTTTGAACGTACAAAATATCTGAATGGAGATACGTTAAGATCTCGTCATGGTTCCATACATCTTTACTTTCTATTAAAATCGAATTTGCTCCTTGTAATTCTCTAATCTCAAAACCTATATGGGAATATGTAGGTTCTGAAGGGTCATCGAAGAACGTTTCCTTTTGCACATATAATACTGCTGTTCTATCGGGATCCATCGCGGTCGCTGTTACGACATATGTATCCCCTTCTTTAATAAAGTACTCACAAGTCATCCTTGCGACAGCTTCAGACACAGAAATATCGGCATAGTTCCATAGGGCAGGATATTGTTTCGCTTCATCATTGAGTCGATATTCTAACCGCAATTGTAATCCCTCTTTCTTTTTCTTCTACTTTATCATGAATTCTTTTATAATAAAAATATAATATACAAAGGGGCGTTGGAAAGTGACAAAAACCAAATGGTTAGTAACAGGTGTACTTACATCTTTAGTGGCCGGTGCTTTATCTGGCTGTACAGAAGATCTTCCTCCAAAACCAAAAGATAAGAGTTGTGCAGATTGGGATTGGGATGATGAGCTGGGTGTTTGGCGATGCGATGACAGCCATTCAAGTTATCATGGTAGTTATTATTACGGTGGTAGATATTATCAAAATAAATCAACCTTCAAAAATTCTTCTGAATTTAAGTCCCATCAAGCTTCATCTAATTTTAAAGGGGGAATTGGAAGCGGTTCAAAGGGCGGATTTGGAGGTTAGATTATGTCGTGTTACATAAAGAAACGAAATCAATTTTATTCAAGGTTTCCCCAATTTTGGTCTGATTTATACGGGAGTGAGTACAGCCTTTTTCATGTTTTTGAGATATCAGAACAAACTATTCAAGCTTTGCAGTTAGCAACAGAACGAATGGGAAAAGTATTTTTTAAGACTGCTAGGCTGCTTCGGACTTTGTCTGACGCCCAACTTCTTGAACTTGGCTTTCCATCTTCAAGTCTGCCTTTTATCAGAATGAAATCTTTATTTCCTGAATCTGTTATTTCACGTTTTGATTTTGTGATGACAGATAGTGGTATCAAAATGCTTGAGTTTAATAGTGATACACCGACTTTTATCATGGAATGTTTTCAAATCAATGGAGAGGTCTGCAAAGAATTAGAGTATCATGACCCAAACGAGAATCAGGAACGCCTTCTCTCTTCTGGCATCACAAAAGCTGTGATGGAAGCATCTAAAGGGATAGAAAGACCAAACGTTGTCTTTACAGCCCATCATGAACATATAGAAGATTGGAATACGACTCGGTATTTGAGTCAGCTATGTCAGGTTAGTAACAAAGTGGTGTCAATGTCAGAACTTAGAATTACTGAAGGGGCTTTACTGGACGAAGATGGTGTGCCAATTGATGTTTTGTATCGCCAGACATATCCTATTGAACATTTAGTAGAGGACAGGGATCCAAAAAACGGAGATTTTGTAGGGATTGAGTTACTACAACTTGTAAAGGAAGGGAAACTCTTTATTATAAATCCAATGTCATCTTTTCTACTGCAGCCGAAATCGGTTCAATGTCTCATTTGGGGATTAGTGGAGGCAGGTGCTTTTTATACAAATGAGGAACAACAATGGATTAAAGAATACATGCTCCCTACTTACTTAGAACCAGATCTGTTTTTAGGAAAAAATTCTTTTGTTCAAAAACCTTCGTTCGGTAGAGAAGGCGACACAGTTACAATTCGTGATAAAGATATCAAAATTATTGATCAAAATTCATATCAAACATATAAAAGAGAGCTTCCTGTATTTCAAAAGTATACAAAGCTTCCAGTTGTTTCTCTTGAGACTGAAAAAGGGAATGAGGAGTTATCGTATGTATTTGGATCATTTTTAATTGCTGGAAAACCAAGTAGTATTGGTATACGTGCAGGTGCAAGAATTACGGGGAATGAATCTTATTATTTACCTGTAGGAATTAAAAAGGAGGATTATAAATGATAAATTTCTTACTTTATTTAGGGGTTTCAATCGGTCTTTTATGTATCGGTCTTTTTCTTATGGAAGTAACAACAAAAGTGAAGGAATTTTCGTTAATGGCGAAAGGGAATAAAGCAGCAAGCTACACACTTGGAGGAAGACTTCTTGGTCTTGCTATTGTTTTGTATTCAACTGCTGCTCATTCTGTTTCATTAATGGATATGGTTTTATGGGGAGCGATTGGAGTATTAGCGCAAATTATTGTGTTTTATTTAGCTGAATGGTGCACGCCGCGCTTTAATATCAACCAAAGTATTGAAGAAGATAACCAGGGTGTTGGACTTTTCCTTATGTTTTTATCAATTTCTATTGGCGTCGTAATTGCTGGGTGCTTAACATATTGAAAAACCTTACGTTTTATACGTAAGGTTTTTATTTTTCATTCGTTAATCCATCTGAGACGTAATCAATAAGTTTATCCATTACTTTAGGGGAAAGTTTGAATTCAAACTGTTGACATCTATTTTAAATAGGAGTAACATTTTCTTTATAATAAAAAATAAGTCTCTGTTAGGTGAGGCTCCTGTATAGAGAAATGCTACTGCCCAAAAATGTCGAGAGACGCCAATGGGTCAACAGGAATGATCGAATTAAGGTTTTTCTTAACGTAGCTGGTAATGTACCTATGCTATACAGTGCTAAAACTCGGCGAGGGAGAGGTTCGCAGATTTCTATGTTGATTAGGAATCGCTTATTTATGTATGTAAAGACCTTTACTCGCTTATGAGTAGAGGTCTTTTTGTTAACAAGCTATGGTAATTTTCATAGTATAAGTATGGACTAAAAAATGAAAGAGGAGGTGAGGAGCATGTCAAATTCTGACTCGGTTCCGTTACCCATATACTTCGAAACAAAAATATATGATGTAGGCAGGAAACGACTTGTTCCTCCCCCTATATTTATCATAAGATAACGTTCATCTTTATTGTTGTAAGTTGAACGCGGAACACTTTAACAGGGTGTATAAATACATGAATTGTTAAAGTGAGATAAATTGAGAAACAAAGCGTTTCTTCCTATGTTGTAAAGGAGGAGACGATAATATGTTATATGTAAATAAACTTGTGGGTAACATGTCTCATAAACAAAGTAAAAGAATGATGAAAGAACAATCTATGTTAAAACAAAATAAAGATTTGTTAATTGAAATTGCAACAAGAGATGTGAAGTCTGTATTTGCTTATTTTAAAACAACAAGAGAGGGTCTTTCTATTAAAGAAGCACAGAAACGCATTCATGTATACGGGAAAAATGAATTATCTTCAAAACGAGCAATTCTTTCTGATGTAATGATGAAATTAGGCGGAATGATCCCTAGATTTGCAAAGCAACGTGTTCATCATGAAAACCAGTGTGAGATTGTAACGGTTACGGTTTCTAGAGTAGAAGGGTGTACCACTACGGGGATAAATAGTGAATCAAAAATAATGAAGCTTCCCGTTGAGGAGCTAGTTCCAGGGGATATGGTTTTTCTTTCAGCAGGTGATACAGTTCCAGCTGATGTACGGATTATTTATGCAGAAGATTTGTTAGTAAATGAATCGGTGTTAACAGGGAAAGAAACAAATGTAGAGAAATTTGAAAGCTGTTATCATCTTGAACGCAAACGTTTTATTCCATTAAAACGAATGAAAGACTACAATCCACTTCAACTTGAAAATGTATGTTTTAAAGGTACACATGTTGTAAACGGAACTGCGAAGGCTGTGGTCGTTTCAACAGGCAAAAATACGTATTCGGGATTGCTTCATACATGCTGTAACCAAACATCTTGAGCTGTTAATGGTGCTAAATATATGAAAACATTGTATAATAGATAAAGTTGAATAGAAACGTAGAATGGTAATCTATTTATATAACCTTACGTGATAACGTGAGGTTATTATTTTTTGTTAGTAGGAGAGGAATTATGAAAAAAGTATTGTTAGTTGATGGTATGGCACTCTTATTTCGTGCTTTTTACGCAACAAGTGTTTATGGACAATTTATGAAGAGACAAGATGGTACCCCAACAAACGGGATTCATGGTTATATGAAACATTTATTAACAGCAGCGCAAGTGGTTGAACCGACGCATATTGTAACATGCTGGGATATGGGAAGTACGACATTCCGAACGGAATCGTTCTCAAACTATAAAGCAAATCGTGCAGCGCCACCAGAAGAATTGATTCCACAATTTGATCTCGTACAAGAGATGACTTCAAAGTTATCGATTCCTGTAATTGGTATGAAAGGCTATGAAGCAGATGACTGTATTGGTACGTTAGCAAAAGAATACGCTAGTGAGGCGGAAGTATATATTTTAACAGGCGATACAGATTTATTGCAGCTTGTTGATACGAACGTTACCGTAATGCTTCTTCGCAAGGGAATAGGAAACTATGAATATTATACACCAGAGAAGATTATGGAAGAAAAAGGCGTAGAGCCTTGGCAAATCGTTCATGCCAAAGCGTTTATGGGAGACACGAGTGATAACTATCCAGGTGTAAAAGGAATTGGTGAGAAGACAGCATATAAACTCATTCAAGAACATGGTACAGTAGCGGCGGTATTAGAAAATATAGCGTCATTGACGAAAGCACAGCGTACAAAAATTGAAAGTGATTTAGAGAACTTAAATATATCATTACAATTAGCAAAAATTCATTGCGAAGTCCCAATTTCCTGTTCGTTAGAGGAAGGTTTGCATACTATTGATGAAGAGAAAGTACGTTTTGTTTGCGGGGAAATGAATTGGGGACGACCTGAAATATTTATAAATATGTTATAAAAAAGAAGTGCTTCATACGATAGATAACGTCTAATCAAGTATATGTTGATCAGGCGTTATTTTTTTTGTGCAATTTCTTTCAATTCATAAAGTTGTCAGAAAAAATACTTAGTTTTCATCTGAAATTCAAATAGATTTCACACGAATCTTTTATTATAAGACTGCGCAGATAATTACTTATCTTTTATATAAATAATCCTTTAATAAGTTATTTGTAATCGTGAAGGAGGAGAAAATATGCGAAAAAAAATAAGAAAATCCTTTAAACAATTATTGATAGAGAATAAACAATTATTATTGAACGATAAAGAGAATATAAGGGAAATAGAAGAAAAAATTGAAAAGAGGCATGTCTCGTATCGTGTGTCTTCTAGTAATTAAATAAGATAACATTTCAAAACAGGCTTCTAAGTATAGAAAGAAGGAGAAAATTTGGGTGAATTAATAGGAGAGATGGCAGTACAGTTCATTCTTTGTGTGCCAACAAAAAAGAAAAGAATAATAAGTAAAAAGTTCAAGTTACTAAGACAACAGAAATGGTTTCAAGAGAGATATGGTTCTGTCGTTATGTTTCAATCAAGGGTAAGAGAGTTTGTTTTAGGTTATGATATCGAGAGAATGTTGAAAAATGATTTAGATATTATGGTATTTCAGAAAGAGCTAAATAACATATTAAAGCAATAATACTTTATAAGTTTGTATAACAAATTCAGGAGGGGGTTCTTGAAGTAGCGCAAAGAAATGTTTTGTTTGTGTAAGCAAAATAATGCTGCTTTCGAAGTAATATGTGATGCAGGGTGTAAAGTAAGAGTTACAGGGAAACTTCTGGTTATACGTAATATTTATAGTGAAACAAAAGGTTCTTCATTTTATAGGAGAACCTTTTTCTATTTCTGTGTTAGCAGGAATTTTTATGAAATAATTGGTTTCAGCTTTTTGAAAAAAGGTTTTTCAAGAGCGCATGCTGTATATAGTTATTATTTACTTCATAAAAAATTGTAAGTTAAGGAGGAATAATAATGAAAGCGATTACTAATAATAGTGTGCCGCTATGGGAACCATCGCAGCAACAAATAGAAAACTCAGGTATTAGTCTTTTTATGAAGTGGCTTAACCAAGAGAAGGGTTTATCTTTTTCAAGTCAAAAAGAATTATGGAAATGGTCTGTTGAAGAACTTGAATCATTTTGGGAAGGTATTTGGAATTATTGCCAAGTCAAATCTAACACACCATATAATCAAGTTTTGGAATCAAGAAAGATGCCCGGGGCAAAATGGTTCACAGGTGCTACTTTAAATTATGCGGAACATGTTTTTCGAAATGTAAGAAAAAATAAACCAGCAGTAATTTTTCAATCAGAAACCAATCCGAGAACAGAAATAAGCTGGAAAGAACTTCAGCAAAAGACAGCGATGGTGGCAAATTCACTAAAAGAATTAGGGGTTAAAGCAGGGGATCGTATTGTTGCTTATATGCCAAATATTCCTGAAACTGTAATTGCTTTTTTAGCGTGTGCTAGCATAGGAGCCATTTGGTCAAGCTGTTCTCCTGATTTCGGGAAAAATACTGTTATTGATCGATTTAAACAAATTGAACCGACAATTTTATTTGCAATTGACGGGTATTCTTATAATGGTAAAATTCAGAATAGAGAAACGAATGTTTCGGAAATTCAATCGAGTCTACCTACCTTAAAGCAGACGGTTTTAATCCCTTATGTAGGCAGTAATGATTCTGAATTAAATAATCGTACAATGTATTGGAACGATCTATTGCGAGGAGATTGTGATCTTGTTTTTGAAAAGGTCCCATTTGATCATCCTCTATGGATTTTATTTTCTTCCGGAACAACAGGATTGCCAAAACCGATTGTACAAAGTCAAGGTGGAATACTATTAGAACAGCTTAAGACATTATTAGTTGAACAAGGTGTAAATCAAGATGATGTGTTCTTTTGGTTTACAACAACAGGCTGGATGATGTGGAACCTTCTAGTGGGAGGGCTGTTAACTGGAGGCACAATTGTTTTATATGATGGTAGCCCGTCTTATCCTAGTATACATATATTATGGGATTTTGCAGAAGAAGTTGGTGTTACTTTCTTTGGTACAAGCGCTGGTTTTCTAAGTGCATGTATGAAATTCGAGATTAAGCCAAAAGAAAGACACCGTTTTTCTAAGTTAAAGGCTATTTGTTCCACTGGTTCTCCCCTATCAGTAGAGGGATTCTTATGGGTATATGAGAATGTGAAAAGAGATGTGTGGCTTGTTTCAACTAGTGGAGGGACTGATGTATGTACGGCATTTGTTGGTGGCTCTCCTATATTGCCTGTTTACGCAGGAGAAATACAAGCGCGCTCTTTAGGAGCACACGTACAATCATTTAATGATGAGGGCAATTCAGTTATTAATGAAGTTGGAGAATTGGTTATAACGGCACCGATGCCATCTATGCCTGTTTATTTCTGGGGAGATCACAATAATAAACGTTATTTTGAAAGTTATTTTGAGATGTATCCAGGGATTTGGCGACATGGTGATTGGATCAAATTTGATGATAAAGGGAGCTGTGTTATTTTCGGGCGGTCAGACTCTACAATCAATCGGCTAGGGGTACGCCTAGGGACGAGTGAAATCTATCGTATAGTTGAGTCGTTGGATGCCATTATGGAGAGTTTAGTAGTGGATTTAGAGCTCCTTGGACGTAAATCATTTATGCCGCTTTTTGTCGTATTAAAACCTGGAGTAAATATAAGTAATAATCTAAAAGAAGAGATAAAAGCTGAAATAAAACAAAAGGTTTCGCCTCGTTTTGTCCCTGACGAAATTTACGTAGTAGATCAAATTCCGAAGACATTGAGTGGAAAGAAATTAGAAGTTCCAATTCGAAAAATTTTATTAGGGTTTCCAGAAGAAAAGGTAGTTAATAAAGGTTCCATGGCCAACTCCGAATCATTAAGCTTTTTTATAGAGTTAGCAAAAATTATTAATAAGCAAGAATAATAGAGTTCTTCACTATTTATTAAACAAGCGATACACTTTGGTGTTATATGTAGATGAGCGATGGTGATAACGAAGACTGCAGAAATAACGTTATTAGAATATCGTAGGAGATGCAAAGTCGATTAACTCTTATCTTTGTAAAAATAAGTGCTTTTCTAGTTCGAATATTAAAGGGAGTTGTATGGAGACATTTATTTATGGAATATAGAAGGAGGATAGGTAGTGATTGTAATAGATAGAATTGAGGAAAAAGATATCCCACAGCTTATAAATTTATCTGAATTAGTTGGATGGGATTATAGTTTAGAAGAAATCAAAACAATTTTTCAATCAGGAATCGTATATGGTGGAAAGAATGAGAGGAGGGAGATTATTGCCAGTGCAGCTATCATCCTATATGGAGAGAAATTAGCATCTCTTGGCATGGTCATTGTACATCCTCAGTATAAAGGGAAAGGGATTGGCAGAAAAATTACAGAGGCTTGTATAAGAAGTGTTTCAGAAAAGACATCAATTATGCTTATTGCTACAGAAGAAGGAAGACCTTTATATGAGAGATTAGGTTTTCAAGTAGTTAGGCATATTTCAAAGTATATATGTAATCAGTATGTAACTCCTAAAGATTACGATAGAAATGAGCAACACATTTTTATGGATTATGATAAGGGAGATAGTAATGGAATTGTGAAGTTAGATGAAACAGCTTTCGGGGTAAATAGAAGTAATTTTATACAGAGAAGAATTGAACAATCTGAACAGTGCATAGTTGTAAAAGATAAAGAAAATTATATTGTGGGATATGGAATGAGCATACAAACTCCAGAAAATAGAATGATAGGACCGATTGTTGCGCCGAATAATCATATCGCAACTACAATTGTTAATCTTTTGGCAAAAGATTATAAAGGAAAACTTAGAATTGATGTACCAGAAGGAAAAGAATTTTTTATGACTGTACTCGAGAAAGCTGGATTTCAAAAGGTAAATCAACCACCAATTATGTTGAAAAACAGTAATCAATTTTTGAAACGAAATGGTGAATTATATGGAATTGCTGCGCAGATATTTGGATGAAAAAAGATTCCTTTTAAAAAAGGAATCTTTTTTCATTTATGAATACCATTTTTCTACTCCCGATATTGATTATGAATTGGGGAAAACAAATCTTCCTCGACATCTCTAACAATAGAAAAATGATCGACATTATAATGACCATGTAGTGTTTTATTGTGATGTTCAATAATTTGCTGAGCTGATAAAATTGTAGAATCATTTGTGGAATGACCGTTTTTGATTAAGGTGACATCAAATCCCTGTACTGTTGCTGTTCTAACGGCAGTATCAATACAATGCTCGGTTTTACAACCACCTATAACAAGATGACCAATTTCTTTCTCTCTTAAAATCGTATGTAAAGAGGTGTTATAAAATGAATTGGTTGCTTGTTTGTCTATGATTTGTACCGCATGAGGGATTTTGATTTCCTCATGTACTTGAAATCCTTTCCCCATACCGGAAGCAACATCAGTATCTCTGACGAAAATAATAAGGGCATTGGATTGAATCGCTTTTTGAATGGCTATATTTATATTCGTTAATAATTGATCTTTATGAAATACTGCAGATTCTTGCTCGTTACCGTCAATAAGTTCTTGTTGAGCATCAATAATTAAAAGGGCTTGTTTCATTACATTTCTCCTTTTTATCTCGTTATTTGTGGGGAGTAATCTCGTTCTCTTAATATCCAGAATATATCAAGAGGGAGGTTTGGAATGAAGAAATTTCCTGCTGATTAAAGTTACACTTTATTTATTTCTTGAAACTGTAGACGATTCCTTTTTATATAAGGAGATTATTTCATTTTTTTATTGACCTTTACATGATGTAACACCTTGCAATATAACTAAGGGGGAAGAGAAAGAAGGTGAAAATTAACGAATTATCTAATGTTATTTTTATCTATTAGGAAATTAAAAACTCTAAGAGAGATTGTCAAAGAAAATTCATTCTCATAAAGCCTAAAAACATGTATGATAGAAGGTGGAGAATTTTTTGGTAGGTGGGAACAGTATGCAAACGGTACAAGATTATCTTTCATTCTTACACACAAAAGGATTTAAATTATCAGAGGATGCACAAGGGTTTATTATGTTTGGCCAAGGATATACAGGTGCATCTGATGTTCTTGTAAATGCAGCGATTGAGGCAACAATTAAACATCAATTGCAATTTGATGGCAGTTATTTTATCGCTTTATTAGAGCGATTGAAGGAAGAGAAAATTACTGATAAAAAAAGCGCAAAGGCTTTTATGCAGACGTTACAAGCGTAACATCATGCAGCCTGCGCTTCTTTTTTTGTTTTTGAAGGAAGTTCAACAAAAATCATACCTAAGAAAATACAAAGATAACCAAGCATTGCGGAAATAGAAAGCTGTTCGTTTGCGACAAGAACACCTGTTAATGCAGCAAAGACAGGTTCCATTGCGAAAATAATAGCAACTCTTGTTGGAGATGTATGCTTTTGCGCAGCTGTTTGAATAAAAAAGGCGATTGATGTTGCGAATACGGATGTTGCAAGTAGAGCAAATAAAAAAGCCGAATTCGTCCATAAAGAGATTGAAAATAATTTCTCCCAATCCTCAAATAAAAAAGCACAGAAGGAAGAGAAAATTCCAACAGATAATACTTGGGTTGTGCTTAATAATAAAGGTGATATCTTTTTAGAGAAGACTCCGTTAATGAGAATATGTGCTGCAAAGGCAATTGCACAGCCGAGAACGAGTATATCACCAATATTCAATTGAAAAGAATCACCAGCGGTTAGTAAATATAAGCCAGCTGTTGCAGCGGTAATGCCAAGTATTTTAAAAAGATAAATGAAAGAATGGGAACCATAACAATACTGAGTCCAGTTAAAAATCCTGCTTTAGAAGAAGTGGTATAAAGTAATCCAAATGTTTGTAATACATAACCGATAAATAAGAAAAATCCGACAATTAAACCCGCAATACTACTATGTTGAATTTCTTGTTTTGAAGTTTTTTTCGAGAACATAAATTGAATAAATAATAAAATGATTCCAGCAAATAAAAAACGAACACCATTGAAAGTAAATGGTCCAACAAATGACATTGCATTTTGAACGACAACAAACGTGGCCTCAAAAATAAAGGAGACAAATAATAAAGCGAGAGGAGCAATCCATCCTTTTTTCACACTAAAACCCCCATTAATTTTGTAAAATGGCTTTTCTTGCTAATTCATCAGCAACTTTGTTTTGACTACTTGGAATCCACTTTATAAAGAAAAGATCAAATCTTTTGATGTATGCTAGTGCCTCTTCTAAAAGTGGTGCATATGTTTTATTTTTTGCATATTCTTTTTCTACAGCACGTTCAACAAGCTGTGAATCTGTACGAAAAGATACAATGCTATAATTATGTTCTGTGCAATATTTTAATGCAGCGAGTAATGCATGATATTCAGCTTCGTGGTTGGACATGATTCCAAGTGGTAGTGATAATTGCACAGGTGGCTGCACACCTTTAATAAAAACCCCAGCACCAGAAGGGCCTGGATTTCCCTTTGATGCACCATCAATATATACTTCAATCAAAATTGAAAACCTCCATTATTATATAGCGTTAGCTGATAGTAATCCCTCACCTAATTTTAAAGGTGAGGGATAGAATATGAAACATGCACTTTACTCCGCATTAACGTACAGTAAGCCCCCACCTCAAAATTCAGCAAAAACAAAGAAGTTAGGTGGGGAGGGGTTGCACGTAAAAGCCCAATTCGTGAAGGCTAATAATCAGTGGGGATGAAGAAACCCCCACTGATTAAAGTTTCACTTTATCCAATTGTAATGCTGTAGCGGCATGTAAATGTTTCATTCGCTTGTAAGGATTGTACGCCTTTTTTCTCTTTGAAATCTTTTGCTGGTTCTACTTCATCAGCAATTCCATACCAAGGTTCGATACATAAGAAAGGAGCTTCATTACCTGGTGTCCAAACACCAACGAATGGGAAACCTTCAAATGCTACTTTTACAAACTTATTATGTTTATGAGAACGAATAGAAATTTCATTTGTATTCATATTTTCAAAAATAAGGGCATCATTTTTGAATAAATCATATGTAAGTGGTAATTCTGCCTTATTTTCAACAATTAGTTGTTTTTCTTTTGAAAGAAAAGGTCCTTTTAAAACACTTGTTTCTAAATGTTCAGGGCCATTAAATGATAAATGGTAGTCTGTAAATGAGTCACCTTCTACTAAAGGACAATTGAATCCTGGATGTGCTCCGATAGAAAAGAACATTTCTTTTGAAGTAGGATTGATCACTTCATAAGTAACGTGTATGTTTTGCTCGTCTAGTTCATAAGATACAAGTAGCTCAAACTCGTACGGATATTTTTGTAAAGTTTCTTGATTGCTAGTTACAGCATATGTAAGCTTTGTTTCGTTTTGTTCTTTTACTGAGAATATGAGATCGCGAGCAAAGCCATGTTGTGTCAATGAATAAGGTTTACCATCTATATAATATGTATTGTCCACTAATCTACCGACAATTGGGAATAAAATTGGTGCGCGACGCCCCCAATATTTAGGATCTCCTTGCCATAAATATTCTGTGTTGTCCTCTTTTAAGCGAACGCTTTGTAACTCTGCACCTTTTTCAGAGATGGAAACGATCACTTTTTCATTTTGAATTGTTGCTGTCATGAAGTGAAACCTCCTAAATCTTTCATATTCTCTATTATACGTTGTCTATAAGAAAAAAGGTAGTGAATGAAAAGAATCTATTGACGAATGACTGGCTATTGCGTACAATATAAAATTGTTGTTTAAAAACGGATCACGTGGTTCGAAACCATCCCACGTAAAAAAACTAAGGAGATTTTGTCATGAATATAAAAACATTAGTTGGTAATGGTATTTTAGCAGCGTTATATATTGCTGTTTCTGCACTTATTCAGCCATTTGGCTTTACGAATGTCCAATTTCGTATTTCGGAGATGTTTAATCATCTTGTTGTATTTAATAAGAAATCAATTTATGGAATTGTCTTAGGCGTATTTTTAACAAATCTCTTTTTCTCACCTATGATTGCGTATGATTTAGTATTTGGAGTGGGACAATCCGTTCTTGCACTTCTTGCTACGATTATTTCTATGCGCTTTATTAAAGGTGTTTGGGCTCGGATGATTTTTAATACAGTTATCTTTACAGTTACGATGTTTATGATAGCGATTGAACTTCATCTTGCATTTGATTTGCCATTTTTATTTACATGGCTTACATGTGCAGCTGGTGAATTTGTTGTAATGGCAATTGGCATGCCTGTTATGTATTGGATTAATAAGCGAGTGCAATTTGAAAAAGTGATGTAAAGAACAAATAAAGAGGCTGAACCAAATCGAAATGATTGGGCAGCCTCTTTATTTGTATATAAATAAGTACTCTTAATTTATTAAAAAGGTGAAAATAAAGACTACCTCTCATGAATCAATCACTAAGAAGTAGTGATTGATTCATTTGTCATATTAATAAACCGAAGTTCAGTATCGACTTCAAAATAGAAAGAATCTCCTTCAAATGGATCTTCCATAAAATTCCTGTATTGTTAAAATAAATGAATATTCTTGCTGTCGATTGAGATTGATTAAAGTTTCACTTTATAAGTGAACATCCTATTGGAAAATTTTGGGGAATATATAGATGGAGACTGAGACTGTTCTGCTGAAATTTAGGATAGTAATCTAATTTTCGTTTAGTCCAAGAGGCTACTCACAATATGAACTGATTCATTCGCATACAATACAGCGACTCTTGGTAAAATATAATAAAATAAAAATACGAATTCTTATATAAGGGGAAATTAACATGAAATATAAAATATATTGGCTGTATAAAACAAAGACGAGTCTTCAAACTGAATTAACAACAGATTATATGAACATAGAGGAAGCGCTTCAATTTGCAACTGATTTTAAAAAAACTGGTAGAGCAAAGGAATTATTATTTTATGATGAAATGGGAGCGGAATGGACGCTAAAAGAGATGAAAAAGCTCGGTAAACAAATAGAAGAGGAGCCACAAGATATTCGTATCTACTTTGATGGGGGATATGATTTAGAGACGAAAGAGGCTGGAGTTGGTATTTGTATTTACTATAAAAAAGGTCAGAAAATATACCGAGTTCGCCGAAATGCTTACATAGATGGCATATATGATAATAATGAAGCGGAATATGCAGCGCTATTATACGGAATGAATGTACTAGAGGAATTAGGAATTAAATACGAATCGGTTACATTACATGGTGATTCTCAAGTCGTACTTCAGCAACTAGCTGGAGAATGGCCGTGCTATGACGAACATTTGAATCATTACTTAGATCAGATTGAACAAAAAGCAAAGCAAATGAAATTAAAGCTTGTCTGTGAACCAGTAGCAAGAAAACAAAATAAAGAAGCTCATCAATTGGCCACACAAGCATTGGAAGGAACAGTAATTGACAGCCATAAAGAAATAACGGAATAGAGAGGTGCAGTGGTGAATAAAAAGCAGCTCATTACAGAGGTAAATGATTTATTAGAAACATATTGTGAAGGATGTTTCTTGCAGGAACATTATAGAAAAACTCATAGCAAATATTATGCTCATTCTTTTTGTATTCGGCAGTGTACTGTGGGAGAGAAATTAAAAGAATATGGAGAGCGATTATCGTAAAAAAACATCCAGAGATAACTCTGGATGTTTTTAATGCTTAGCTTCCTTCAATTGGTGTTCACATAGACTTAATTTTTTTTCTTCGTTCATTAAAAAAGGCTCATCTAAATCTGTTGCAACAGATTTCATTGTTTCAAGTTGAGAGCGTGCAGATTCGACTGCGGTTGTCGCATGCTGTAATGATTCAGGATCCATTGTAATTGTTGCAGAACCTACCATTTTTTGTGCTGTTTCTACGCGGAATTTTACTTCTTCAAAATCATTTACATGTGAACCCATTATCGATTCCTCCTTTATATTCTGTCACATTTCACATAGTTTTCACCCTGCAAAAAGGAAATATACAAAGGAATAATAAAGGAGGTTACCAAGTAAGGTAACCTCCTGTTATATGTTGGATTAAAGTTTTACTACGTTAGCAGCTTGAGGTCCGCGGTTTCCTTCAACGATATCGAAAGATACTTCTTGACCTTCTTCTAAAGCTTTGTAGCCTTCGCCTTGAATAGCTGTGAAATGTACGAATACATCGTCAGCACCTTCAATTTCAATAAATCCAAAACCTTTTTCGTTGTTAAACCATTTTACTTTTCCTTGCATGTTACAATTCCTCCTAAAAAACGATTACTTTTTCATTTAGTGAATCTCGTTTGAAATGTTTGCAGGTTCATAAAACTGAAAATGCTATATTCTCGAATATTCTGCTAAATGATATTTTTAATATACACGAAATGGTAGATTTTAGTCAAGTAAGCGGTTTTAAATTTTTGTATTTTTAAATAATTTTTTACACAAGTTTTTTATGGTATAGGACAAGCTCTTTTTTTAATATGTTTAAGTGAATGCTGTACATAATGAGGTGAGAGAATGAATCTTATTTATTAGATAATGAAGGGATGAGAAATAGGATAGATATACCAAGATGGGTTCCGCAAGAATTTGAAAATTTTTCTAATGTTGTATTGGACCCAACTTTTCCTTGTTATTTTGGTTTAACAGCTTTAAAGAAAAATGAACTTCGCTACTCATTCTTGTCTCATGATGATCGGAGTCATCTACCGCAGACAATGCTTTCTTTTTTACAGTTGATGAATGAACGGCCCGTTGTAAGAAGAGGATTTTTTCTTTTTGTTGAGCCAGAACGTGAAGAATGCTCACTTGAACATTACCGAGCGTATTTTTGGAGAATTCTACAATATTTACATGAAGAAGATAATCAATTATGGCCAAAGCAGATTCCAGAAAATCCAGATCATTATTTATGGGAATTTTCATTTGGCGGAGAGCCAATGTTTGCGTTTGGGAACGCTCCAGCTTATAAACAAAGAAAAACGAGACATTTGGGGAACTCACTTATTATTGGATTTCAGCCACGAATTATTTTTGATGGACTAGAAGGAGATCGGCCTAAAGGTTCGTACTCAAGACAAATGGTTAGAGAACGGGTTGAAAAGTGGGGCCAATTTCCAAAACACCCGAATATTAGTCATTACGGAGATCCGGATCACCGTGAGTGGAAGCAATATTTTATTGGAGATGACATTGAACCAATCGAAGGGAAATGTCCATTTCATCATAAAATAAAGAAATGAAGGCCGCCGTAAAGGAGTGGATTTTTTACATATTTTGGATCAAAAAGGGCATTTTATATATGTATATTTTTCGTAAAAGCTAGTCTGTTTTTCACAATACTCTCATTAGTTAATAGTAAAAAAGATATAGAAAGGATATAGCGATGTTTGGGGCAATTATACAGCAATTTATACTAGGAATTTCATTGGCTGCACCAGTAGGCCCGATTAATATTGAAATGTTAAAAAGAGGGATTGAACGTGGCTTTTGGCATGCTTGGCTTGTTGGGATAGGAGGAATGAGTGCAGATATTTTATTTATGCTTTTGATTTACTTTGGATTATCTTCTGTATTTATGTATACATATGTACAAGCGTTTATGTATTGCATAGGTTTTTTCTTATTGTTTTATTTAGGATTTCAAAGTGTAAAACAAGGAATTTTACATTCAAATATGGAATATAAACAAGAAGAGGTAGGTGGACTTCGCCAATCCTTTATGGCAGGATTTTTAATTGCGATATCTAATCCGTTAAACCTTGTTTTTTGGTTTGGTGTATATGGAAGTACGCTTAGTTCATTGCTTACAAAGGTAACGAAGCAGGAGGCTTTTTTATATAGCCTTTGCATTATTGGAGGCATTATTTTGTGGAATTTAAATATTGCCTTTTCTGTTCATTTTGGACGAACATTACTTAAGCCAAAGGCACTTGGCTATATTACAGCGGGAGCAGGCTTTATTTTAGTTGGGTATTCGATTCATTTTGCGTATAAAGCATTACAGTTGTTCATATAAGAACGAAGGGGAGATTTTTATGTATCGAACCACAGTTAATGGAAAAGAAATTATCATTACATTAGCACCAAAAATTCGAAAAGAAATAACGGATAGGGACCCTTTATATGAAGCTGTTCTTCAAACTGTTGAAAGGTTACTTCAAACAAAGCAGCCAACATTTGCTGTAAATCATGAAATATTGGGACTTATTATTGGAGAGGTACAGAGAGGAGAAGTAACTGTCTTTGCAGTTGAACACATCATACCGAGACAAAATATATTTGGTTCGCAAAATTTTTTCTCTACAATAGAACGGCGAGCAAATTTGTAATGAAAAGAGCATAACATAGCATAGATAAAGTAAAAACAGTCGTAACGATATGTTACGGCTGTTTTTTCGAAGAAAGGGGATAGGTTGAATGAAAAGAGTGTTGAAAGAGTTCTTTTTGCAACATGATATTCTCATTATGTTTGGAGTACTAATTCTTTTTATCATTATTTTGCAAATGCAATTATTTACAGGAATAGCGGCTATATCATGCCTTGCGGGTATCATTTTTTATACAATTAATGAATATGTGACACATCGATTTTTGTTTCATATGAAACCTCCTAAAAATCCATTTTTACTGAAAATGTTAAAGAGATTACATTATGATCATCATGTGTATCCTGATGATTTAAAACTATTATTTTTACCAGTTTGGTATAGCATGCCGGGATTTGCGATTTATTTGTTCATTTTGTATGGAGTGACAAATCATATAACGATTACACTCTCATTTGGAATAGGGATGATTGTAATGCTGCTTGTTTATGAATGGAAACATTATATAGCGCATAGACCAATTCGTCCGTTGACTCGTTTTGGTAGATGGCTAAAAAAACAACATATTTTGCATCATTATAAAAATGAAAATTATTGGTTTGGTGTGTCGAATCCAGTGTATGATTTTTTATTTGGTACATATAAAAATGGGAAAGATGTTGAATTAAGTAAGACGGCACGTGATCTAGAGAAAGAGCAAAATCAGGAAGTAGTACGATAAACGTTTCCTTTATTCTGCAAAAATATATTAAAAAATTGGGAAAATATGACGAAAAATGTCTAGCGAAAAATCTTTGCAGAGAAGGAGAGATTGTCTAAAATTAAGTATAAGTTTCTGAATATTTATAAAATTTAGTTTTTTGTTATGCGAAGGGATTGGATGTAAAGAATGAGAGAGAGGGGAGAGGACGAGTGAAAAGAGATAGTTCAGCACGTAAGTTGCAAAGCGAGGTAAATTATACAGAAGTCGTTCAGTCAGCGGAATTTCAATCATTGCTAGAAAAGAAGCGGAAGTTTATTGTCCCAATGAGTATTTTCTTTTTAAGTTTTTTTATTGCATTGCCGATTTTGACTTCTTATTCGAAGGTGCTAAATACATCAGTATTTGGTGATGTGACATGGGCTTGGATTTTTGCTTTTGCACAATTTGTTATGACATGGGCGTTATGTATGATCTATAGCAAAAAAGCGGAATCATTCGATAAGATTTCACAAAAAATTCTTCAAGATATGCAGAAAGGGAGGGGATAAACTTGAACGTAACAGCATTTGCACTTTTTTTAATTATCGTTCTCGGTACGCTCGTCATTACATACTTTGCATCGAAAAAGACGAAAAATGCGAGTGAGTTTTATACAGCAGGAGGAGGCTTGACTGGGTGGCAAAATGGTCTAGCCATTGCGGGGGATTATATGTCAGCTGCTTCTTTTCTAGGAATTGCAGGAGCAATTGCGTTAACTGGATTTGATGGTTTCTTTTATAGCATAGGCTTTCTTGTTGCTTATTTAGTTGTATTATACCTTGTTGCCGAGCCACTTAGAAACTTAGGGAAGTATACATTAGCTGATATGATTGCAGCTCGTTTTGATGCGAAAAAGGTACGCGGAGTTGCTGCTTTAAATACGATGACAATTTCAATTTTCTATATGATTGCACAACTTGTGGGAGCAGGAGCACTGATTAAATTATTATTAGGAATTGAATATACGACATCTGTTTTAATCGTTGGAACGTTAATGACGGTGTATGTGATTTTTGGGGGGATGACAGCGACAAGTTGGGTACAAATTGTAAAAGCTGTCTTGCTAATGGCTGGGACATTTATTATTTCAGTAATTGTATTTGCAAAATTTAATTTTAGCGTGACAGAAATGTTTGCGCAAATGAAAGCGGCAACACCTCTAAAGGAAGCATTCTTAAATCCAGGTGTGAAATACAAGGATGGATTGGATACACTTTCTTTAAATTTAGGTCTCGTTCTAGGGACGGCAGGTTTACCTCATATTCTCGTTCGCTTCTTTACTGTTCGTGATGCAAAAACAGCACGTCAGTCTGTTGTATATGCAACATGGTTAATTGGCGCGTTTTATATTATGACGATTTTCCTAGGTTTTGGTGCAGCTGCTTTTGTAGGGAATGCGGCAATTATCCAGGCAAACCCAGCTGGTAATATGGCAGCACCTTTATTAGCAAAAGCTCTTGGTGGAGATTTCTTGTTTGCTTTCGTTTCTGCAATTGCATTTGCTACGATTTTAGCAGTTGTGGCAGGGCTTGTTTTAACAGCAGCTTCAGCATTTGCACATGATTTTTATAATGAGATTATTCGTAAAGGTAAATCAACAGAAAAAGAACAAGTATCAATGGCGCGTTATGCTTCAATTGGGGTAGCCGTATTATCTATTATTTTAGCGCTATTTGCTCAAACATTAAACGTTGCATTCCTCGTTTCGTTAGCGTTTGCCGTTGCCGCGAGTGCGAACTTGCCAGTTATTTTGTTTACGATTTATTGGAAGCGTTTTAATACAACAGGAGCAATCTGCGGAATGGTTGTTGGTTTAGTTTCAGCTATCGTATTAGTTGCACTAAGCCCGAATGTTTGGAGTCCTGAAGCTGGGAAAGCAATCTTTGTTGGAGAAGCTTTATTCCCTTATACAACACCTGGGATTATTTCTATTCCACTTGGGTTTTTAGCGGCGTACTTAGGGACAATCTTCTCAAGTAAGAAAGAAGATGCAGCGAAATTTGATGAAATTCTTGTTAAATCTAACACAGGTCATGGAGTTAGTGATGTGTCTGCACATTAAGAAGAGAAAGAGCTTTCCAGTTTTTTGGAGAGCTCTTTTATTTTGGGTTTTTGCTTAAAAATATTACGTTGTAGTTGGTAGGATTTGTTTCGTTCATGTGGAATGAAAATAAATAGAGAAAACTTTATCTCATCATGGCACCAGTGCAGCTTGAAGAAATATAAGTTGTTTTGGAAGGTGGAATGTATGATGAAAACAAAACAAACAGATGCGCTACTTGCAAAGGATGAAAAGTATGTGTGGCATGGCATGCGTCCCTTTAGCCCAACTAGCACAATGGTTGGGGCAAAAGCCGAAGGGTGTTGGGTGGAAGATATAGAAGGTAAACGATATTTAGATGGTATGAGTGGGCTTTGGTGTGTGAATAGTGGGTACGGAAGAAAAGAGCTTGCTGAAGCAGCGTATGAGCAATTGCAAACATTATCATATTTTCCAATGTCACAATCACATAAGCCGGCAATTCAGCTTGCTGAAAAGTTAAATGAATGGCTTGAAGGCGAATATGTCATTTTCTTCTCAAATAGTGGATCAGAAGCAAATGAAACAGCATTTAAAATTGCTCGTCAATATTATGCATATAGGGGTGAACCACACCGGTATAAATTTATATCACGTTATCGTGGTTATCATGGAAATACAATGGCAGCGATGGCGGCGACAGGGCAGGCACAGCGGAGGTATCAATATGAGCCATTTGCTTCAGGTTTCTTACATGTGACGCCACCAGATTGTTACCGAATGCCAGAGATTGCATCACAAAATATTTATGAAGTAGAATGTGTGAAAGAAATTGATCGTGTTATGAAGTGGGAATTAAGTGAAACGATAGCTGGATTAATTATGGAGCCAATTATTACAGGCGGAGGTATTTTGATGCCACCGCAAGATTATATGAAAGCCGTTCATCAGGCATGTCAAAAACATGGCGCATTACTAATTAGTGATGAAGTCATCTGTGGTTTTGGGCGCACAGGAAAAGCGTTTGGTTTTATGAATTATGATGTAAAACCTGATATCGTTACAATGGCAAAAGGAATTACAAGTGCATATTTACCATTATCGGCAACAGCAGTGAAAAAAGAAATTTATGAAGCATTTAAAGGAACGGGAGAATATGAATTTTTCCGGCATATTAACACCTTTGGCGGGAATCCAGCTGCTTGTGCGTTAGCGCTTAAAAACTTAGAAATTATGGAAAATGAAAATTTAATTGAGCGTTCTGCACAAATGGGATCTCTTTTATTAGAACAGTTAAAAGAAGAAATTGGAGATCATCCATTTGTTGGAGATATTAGAGGGAAAGGTTTGCTTGTTGGTATTGAAATGGTAAGAGATAAAAAAACAAAGGATCCAATTGATAATGCTATAATTTCACGTGTTGTGAACACTTGTAAAGAAAAGGGACTCATCATTGGGCGTAATGGAATGACAACAGCAGGCTATAACAATGTTTTAACTTTAGCACCGCCTCTTATTATTTCAAGTGAAGAAATCGCTTTTGTTGTCGGGACATTGAAGACAGCGATGGAACGCATTGGATAAAGGAATAGAAAAGCGAGCCGAAGAGGATAGGGGCTCGCTTTTTCGTGTATTGTTTTGCTAATGAACACCGTATTCGCTATTCTTATTTCCTGTATAAATAAAAAACGAGATGATTGCCTTTTGAAGAGAATCATCTCGTTTTTACATTATGAAACTAGTACGCTACATAGATACTATGCACTTTGTTTTAATTGCTTATCTTTTACACCAAACGAATATTTTAACATTGGCGGTGTAATCATTGTTGTTAAAATAACGACAATTACAATTGCTGTAAAGTAATCTTGTGCTAGTAGTCCAGAAGTAAGCCCCTGCCCTGCAATGATAAGAGCGACTTCACCGCGGGAAACCATGCCAGATCCGATAATTGTAGAAGATTGGAAATCAAATCCTGTTATACGGGCTCCGAATCCGCAACCAATTAGCTTTGTTAACACAGCGATGATTGTTAATGCTAAGATAAACCATACTTTATCTCCAATACCTGCAAATGTAATGTTCATACCGATACTTACAAAGAAGATTGGAACGAACATTGCATAAGCAATTGGTTCTACTTTCTTTTCTACTTCATGTTTATAATTTGTTTGAGAAATCGCAATACCTGCTGCAAATGCACCGATAATTCCAGCGATTCCTAGTATTTCACCAAAGTATGCGAAAGCGAAACAAATGATAAGAGCTGCACTAATGATAGATTCTGAGACACGCAGTGGTGATAACCAGCGCATAATCATTGGAACGCCTTTCCAACCAATTAAGATAATAGATGCGAAGAAGACAACCTTTTTCAAGATAATGATAGTTAAGTTTACATCAGCTGATCCTAGGAAACTCATTGCAAAAGCGAGTAAAATAACAACGAGAATATCATCAAAAACAGCTGCACCCAGCATTGTTGTACTTTCTTTTGTTTTCATTTTTCCTAAGTCACGAAGTGTTTGTACGGAGATACTAACACTTGTTGCACATAATAGTAATCCTAAAAAGACAGCATTTGCTTGTTCCATTCCAATGACAAGTCCTGCAACGTAACCACCTGCAAATGGAAGAACGATACCACCAATAGCAACTGCCAATGAAGAATTACGATTTGCGTTTAGTTCTTTTAAGTCTGTTTCTAGACCGGCCATGAACATCAGGAGAATAACTCCTACTTCACTTAACTGTGTAAGTAAATCTGAATTGTTTACCCATCCTAATACTGCAGGACCGATTACAATACCGACGATTAACTTTCCGAGTACAGAAGGTTGACCTAGTCTAACGCTAATGTCACCAGCAATTTTCGTACTTAATAAAATTAACGCAATTTGAAAGAAAAATTCCATCTCATCTCCCCTTTTCATTATTGTTTTTATTATACGATTTCTCGGAGTTTGCTTAATGTAAAACACTATGTAACACACATCAAACAAGAGGTCTTTATACAGGTTCTTTTGAACTTGTAATTTGAACCTGTAATAAATATATAATAACTTTCAAGAAAAATCAACGTTAAATTGGCAAATTTTCATTGAGAATGATTCATTTTGAATAAGAAATATATGTCTATATAATGAAGAATAGGAAAATAAATTTATTTGAAGGAATAAATCTATTTGAAAGAAATGGAGAAGGAAATATGTTATTCAATCAACGGTTTACAATTGGGGAAATGGCAAAAATGCATAATATTGCGGAATCAACGTTACGTTATTATGATGAAAAAGGTATTTTTCATCCATCCATTGTTGATCCACAAACAAATTATCGGTACTATACGATCGATCAATTTTCACTTTTAGATACCATTAAATTTTTACGTCAGTTAAATATTTCTTTGAAAGAAATCAAGACGTATATTGATGAGAGAAATCCATCCTATGCTTTAAATTTGCTAGAAAAACAACAAGAAATGATGCTGAAGAAACAAAGGGAAATTGAATATGCATTGGCAAAAATGAATCATAAAATTGAAATGATGAAAGAAGCTACTGCTTCAAAAGCGAATCATGTGACATTTAAGAAATTACCAAAGAGAAAAATTACAGCGTTAGCTATCGCACCGAATATAACAGATGATATGTTTGAGTACTATATCCACTCACTTCAAAAAAATATGAAGCAAATAGATGATAGTTTATTTTCAGGAGATTTAGGTGTGACAGTGTCAAAAGAAGGGTTGCTTCAAAATGAATTTCAATCATACAATAGTGTTTTTATTCTTCTTGATTATATGCCGTTTCAAATTACTACTTCAGAGGAATTTAAAGAAGGGATGTTCGCTTGCTCTTATCACCATGGACCATATGAAGAAACGGATGGAACTTACAAGAATCTGTTAATGGATATTAAGGAGAAAGGATATGAAGTGTCTGGAGATGCAATTGAGCTCGCTTTAATTGACTGGTCTGTGACGGAGAATCCAGAAGAGCAAGTTACGGAGATACAAATTCCAGTAATAAAAAAGAAATAAAAGGTTGTATAACAAAAATGCATGTTAAATTCTCACTTGACCTTCAAGTAACTTGAAGGTTTAAAATGTGAACAGAGAATTGTAAAGGAGCATTTTGTTATGGAAACAACTGAGAAGTTAAGAGAAAGACCAATAAAAAGTTTATTTATATCTTATTTAATACCATCGGTTCTTGGAATGGTATTAATGTCGGTGAATATTGTAATCGATGCCGTTATGATTAGCAGGGGCGTCGGAGCGAATGGCTTAGCTGGAGTAAACGTTGCTGTCCCAGCCTTTTCCATTTTTTTCTCTATATCATTGTGGATTGGAATGGGCGGGGCTACACTATACTCTATTGCATTAGGTGAAAATAAAATAGAGCGAGCAAGATCAATCTTTACACAATCTATGATAGTAGCTGTTGTAATTGTTGGTTTATTAATGGCTATTTGTTTATGGACAATAGAAGATTTAGCTTATTTATTTGGAGCGAATGAAGTAATCTTGCCGTATGCCTTAGACTATCTAACTGTATTATTAACATTTGGAATGATATACGTATTAGAAAATATTTTAAGTACATTTATACGAAACGATGGAAATCCAAATTTAGCGATGGCGGGGCTTGTTGTAACAGCGTTATTAAATATTGTCTTTGATTATATCTTTATTTTTATGTTTGGTTGGGGCGTAACAGGGGCGGCAGCAGCGACTATTTTGTCAGCAGCAATTGGTTTTCTTGTATTACTAAGTCATTTCTTTAGAAAAAGTAGTATTTTAAAATGGACGAAATTTCATTTTGAATGGAATACAGTTAAACAAATTATGGTGATTGGTTTTCCAAGTTTCACCGCAGAAATAACAGTAGCAATTGTAACAATTGGATTTAATATAGCCTTTATTCAATATGCGGGAGAATTAGGTATTGCCTCATATGCAATGGTCAATAGTATTCACTCGATGACACTATTGTTGTTCTTTGGCGTTGGAGCAGCATTACAACCAATTGCAAGTTTTCATTACGGGGCAAATTTACCTGAACGGTTGAAAGAAGGATTACACTTTGCGGTAAAAATAGCTGTTACACTTGGATGTGTGGCGATTGTGATTGGATTATTCTTTGGGAAATACATTATTGGTCTATTTGATGTCCAATCAACAGAATTACTTACACTAACTGTAACGGGGATTAGTCTTTTCTTTATTCAATATGTATTTTTAGGTTATAACATTGTATATGGAGAATATTTTCAGTCAGTGAGACAAACAAGAAAGTCCATCTTTATTATTTTGAGCCGTGGTTTATTACTCATTATTCCACTCCTATGGATTATGCCAAAGTTGTTTGGTGTAAATGGAATTTGGCTTGTAATGCCAGTCGCAGAGTTACTAACAGCGATTATCGTATTTGGAATGAATCGTGTTTCTCATCCTGTATCAGTACGGAATATAGAAAGAGAGCATGTAGTATGATAGAAATCCCCTTAATAAATTAAGGGGATTTCTTATTTTTTAAACTAACTGTAAAAGAGCCATCTGTTTCTTGAACAGAAGCAAATGCAACGTTTTGGATGTCTTCAAATCCTTTTTTTAGTAATTCATTACGGAGCCATTTCTCATTTTTATGGATTAATTTTAAATTATCATATTGGATATGCGCATCAACAATAAGGGCGATTGGTAGACCGGCATATGTAACATCTATATCCATATCTTTAGGAGTAAGAGGAACAAGTTCTCTTTTAGGTAAAATGCTAATTGCGCCATTTGCTTCTAAAATCGCATATTCGATTTCGTTTACGTTAGGATATCCCGCTACTCTAAGGTTAGAAAGTAACTCAGCTATTGGATATCTACTTTGTTTTAAGTTCTCGAATAGGATATTTCCATGTTTAATTAGAATTGTAGGTTGACCAAGGATAAAACGATTGAGTTTATTTAGTAAACTAAGCTTCGTAATGAAAAGGTGAAGACATGTAATAACAACCATACCAACAATACCTTCCCATATCCCATCGACTGGTATAGCTTGAAATGCTAAGTAGGATAAAAAAATAATGGCACCAAAATCATGTGGTGTAAGCTGTGCCAATGCTGATTTTCCTAATAGTTTAATCGCTATAATAAACAATAAAAAAAAGAATGTTACATTACATAAAAAAGCAATCAATGTCTGCACCTCTTATACAAAATTCGTGCTGTAGATAGTGTACACTTTACTCAATATTCCCATATCAATTATAAATATTACCTTTTGAGGATAAATAAGGGTGAATTGGAGAGTTGGGATGTACAAATAAACAAGTGGATATTATGATGGGAATATAGAGAAAAATAGGAGTATGTGTAGATGTTAAAGAAGAAAAAAATTATTAAGTATAGCTTGATTTTAATTATGATCGTAATAGGTTATATGGGTATTTTACAATATAACATTTATAAGCATGGACATATGAAAGTGCCAGGTGATGCAGACTACATGATACTTTTAGGTGCGAAGGTGAAAGGAACGGAGCCTTCCTATTCTTTACAATATCGCATCGATAAAGCTGCGGAATATTTGAAGATACATGAACAAACGATCGTCATTGTATCTGGTGGTAAAGGGAAAGGTGAAGATATTTCGGAAGCATTGGCTATGAAACAAGGATTAATGAAGAAAAATATTGCAGAACAAAGAATTATTATGGAAGATCGTTCTACAAATACAGATGAAAATATTGAATTCTCAAAGGAACTTATTCCAGCAAGTAAGAAAAAAGGGATGATTGTTACAAATGACTTTCATATGTTTCGGGCCAAAAAAATTGCTGAAAAACAAGGCCTGAAGGTAGAGGGGCTTTCTGCGAAAACACCGAAACCGATTATTATTCAATCAAATGTGAGGGAATATTTTGCGATTACACAGTATTGGTTAATGAATCGTATATAGTGATAAAGTGAAAATTTAATCAGTGGGGAAGTTTTTCATCCTTCACTGATTATTAGTCTTCACCAATCGGGCTTTTACGGGCAGTTGATCCCTGTCTAACTTCTTTGTTTTCGCTGAATTTTGAGATAGGGATCTTACTGCCCCTTAATGCGGGATAAATCTTACAAAACTGTAATTTGAGTGAAAGGTAAAGCGATAGTTTCTAAAGTAGTTGCATGACATAATAAAGGTAACAAAAACAATGAAACTTTAGAGGTGAATCGTATGAAAGGCAATAATATTTTATCTTCAATTTGTTACTTTAGCATTTTCTTTGCACCGTTTCTATTTCCGATTATCGTCTACTTTATTGCGGAAGATGATGTGAAATATCATGCAAAAAAAGCATTGTGGACACACGTTCTCCCATTTGCAATTTTGTTTAGCGGACTGGCACTCTCAGGTGTGTTTGGTTTAAGCTTTGGAGAGTCTACGAGTGTTGAAATTGGAATTGTTGTAACATATGTCGTCTTTGCAATTGTAGGAATTTACTATTTCTTATGGAATATTATGAAAGGTATTAAAGTATTGAGAACAGCTTAATATGTACAAAAGGATCAATCGTAAAGATTGGTCCTTTTGTATGATTATTACCCGATGAGCATATCCTTTGTATGTAGCAAAAGATTGTGTTACTTATTAAGTATTCAGATTATAAAGGGTGGGGAAAGTATGAATGAAACGATACATACCATGGAACGACACACATCAGTCCGCAAATATAAAAATGAACCAATACCAAAAAATATAATCGAAAGAATGGTACAGGCAGCTCAGCATGCAGCATCATCGCATTTTGTCCAAGCGTATTCGGTTATATATGTAACAGATGAATCACTAAAAGCGCAATTGGCAGAGTTATCAGGTAATCGTCATGTGAAAGATTGTGCGGCATTCTTTGTTTGCTGCGCAGATTTGAAGCGTTTAGAAATAGCATGTGAGAAACATGAAAAAGAAATTAAACATGATAGCGCAGAGGACTTTATTGTAGCTACAGTAGATGCATCCTTATTTGCACAAAACTTAGCGCTTGCTGCAGAATCACTAGGATACGGTATTTGTTACATTGGAGGAATTCGTAATAATCCAAAAGAGGTGAGCGATTTGCTTCATCTGCCAGATAAGGTGTACCCGGTGTTTGGAATGACAGTTGGGGTACCTGATGAAAGCCATGCAGTGAAACCGCGTTTACCAGTCGCAGCAATTTTACATGAAAACGCATATGACGAAAATAAATATGATGAATTACTAGAAGAATATGATCGAATAACGAATGAATATTATAAGGGAAGATCTACAAATCAAAAGGATGTAACATGGACAGGATCAATGAGCGCCTTCATGTCAAAAGAGAAACGAATGCATATGAAGGAGTTTTTGAATAAAAAAGGGTTTAATAAACGATAAAGATTGGAAAGCAAATTTGTGAGGAGCAGATTTGCTTTTTTTATGAAAATATTTCAAATTTTCCATTGACGTTTACATGGTAAGTTGTTAATATACTGAATAATTTTGCAAAATTATAAAATTGATTCGATGGAAAACGAATCAAAGAGAGGAGAAGTTATATTGCAAGTTACATCATGGTTTCAGCGACATGTCAAAGTTGTATATTCACCATTTCGCGAAATGTTAATAAGCTTACACGTGTTATGTAATCCTGCTCACCATGTGAAACGATTAAAGTGGGCGGAAAATGTATTGAATCAGATGGAGAAAGAAGAAAAAGAAGTATTATATGAGACTAATGAAAAAAGTGATGATTGGTTTCGTTTTATAGATTGGTGCTCTGAGTTTCAGCAAGAAGCTTATGTAGAAGAAGGAATTGAAAAATTACGGGCGACAAATATCAAGAGATTTCAGAGAATGTTTTCGGATTTAGAAAAAGATATGGTTTGTGATTTTTTACTTACGTATCATCAGCGTTATTTTGCACGTGAGCTGTTCCGCATTGAACCATGGTTAGAGCAATCTGTATATGATGTGAAAGAAATAATTAAACAAAATCCATTGTCTCTTTCTAAAAATTTGCATCCGAGATTTTTAATTGATGAAAAGGAAATAACATTTTTAAAAGCTCGTACGTGGCAATATCGTTATGAGGATTTATCAGCAATCACATTGTATCCATCTACTTTTGTTGCACCTCATTTATTAATAGATAATCTGATTTCTACTCATATAAAAGTTTACTATGAGGTGGAGGTTGCATCCTCATTTGTAGATGAAGTGCCAAAGGATCTTATACGCATTTTACAAGCGATATCAGATGAAACGAGATTAAAAATGCTTAGGGATTTATCCTTTCAAACTTTTTGCACGCAGCAATTAACAGAGCGATATAACCTTACAAAATCGACGGTTTCAAACCATTTAAAAATGTTAGAATCTACAGGTCTTATACAAAAAGAACGAAAAGGTTATTACGTATTTTATAAAACAAATCGAGACCGATTAGAACAAATTCGTGTTGATTTAGATCAATTTATGGATTTTCCAATTGTTCAAAAAACAGAGGAGGGGAGAACATGTGGCTAACGTTTAAGGCTACATTTCGTCGTGATTTTTATACGATGCGTAGAGCATACCCATGGTCCTTTTTTCTAGGACATATTTTAACTGGTGTATATATCGTATTGTTTGCTTATTTAACGTATCATTTTATGTTTCAAGGAAAGTTGGATGCGAATTTCACGAAATTAGGGAAGACGGATGATTATCTTTCTTATGTTATATTAGGAGCTATTTTTTATTCTTTTGCTGTTTCTTTATTAATGATTGTGAGCCGGACGTTGATTACGGAACTTCGGGAAGGGACACTTGATGTTTTATTATTAACGCCATCATCTCGGCAAGGGTATTTTTTGGGAGCAGCAGCACAAGGCGTATTACGAGTGGGACTAGAATTTCTTGCGATTTTTACTTTTGGTTTATTTTTTGGATTGCAGTTTCGAGAAGTGGATATGACCTCAATATTGCTTTTATTTGTTATTTTCTTTTTGCTATATTTGCCCAAGCTTTAGTTCTTGGCGCTTTTATGCTCTATTTTCGGGATACATATTTAACGCAAAATACATTGTTTATTTTTATGAGCCTTGTAAGTGGAGTGTTCTTTCCAGTAGGTTATCTGCCTTCATTTTTACAGCCTATGAGTTTATTTATGCCACTTTCACATGGTTTATCAGCATTTCGATTGTGCGTGATTGAGGGAGGGAATGTAGCTTCCATACAAATGGAACTGATGTGGTTATCAGGATTAGGAGTGGCTTATTTTATTGCAGGTGTATGGACGATGAAACGAATGGAGAAGTATGTGATTGAAAAAAATTTTGCATAGGGGGATTTCGTATGATACAAGCAAAGCAACTTGTAAAGCGGTATGAGTTGAAAGAGAAAGTAGGCTTTTTTCGTAAAAAGAAAAGAGTAGTTGAAGCGGTAAATGGATTGGATTTAACAATTCAAAAAGGTGAAATTGTAGGACTATTAGGTGTGAATGGTGCTGGGAAGACAACAACGATAAAAATGCTAGCGACGCTTCTAGAACCAACTTCAGGTACGATTGAAATTGATGGGATGGATAGCACGAAGCAAGATTTATTTATAAAGAAAAAGTTTAATATGATAGCAGGTGGAGAACGCATGTTATATTGGCGTTTAACAGGATATGAAAATTTGCAGTACTTTGGAAGTTTGTATGGATTAAAAGGATTTGAATTAGAGGAGCGTATTCAGTTTCTTCTGCAGCAAGTAGAACTACAAGAAGCAGCTCATACACCTGTAGAACGATATTCAAAAGGGATGAAACAACGCCTGCAAATTGCAAGAGGCCTTATTAATGACCCGGACTATTTATTTCTTGACGAACCAACATTAGGGCTAGATGCACCTGTAGCGAAAAAATTGAGAGAAATGGTCTATCGTTTGGCAAAGGAACAAAATAAAGGAATTTTATTAACAAGCCATTATCTCGAAGAAGTAGAGGAGCTTTGTAATCGTCTTTATATTATTGAAAAGGGGAGATTATTGTATGAAGGGACGCCAGAAAATATTATTCAATCGATTGTCCGTGAATATCGGTTGGAAATTGTAATTCCAGGTGTGCAAGATGAAATAATAGAAAGATTTGAGCATTCGTTAGGACTGAAGGAAATTCAATTTGAAAGAGAACATAGGGGTGAATATATACGATATGAACTTAAAGCATCCTTCGATATGACAACAATAGTATTATCACTATTAACAAAATATCAAATTCGTATCTTACAGCTAGAGACGCATAAAGCTAGATTGGAAGACGCAATATTACAACTTGCAAGTGAGGTGAGTGCATGAATATGTTTTTGGCAGAATGGAAAAAGAGTCATCGTAATCATTTCCACAGTAAGATGGTTTATTTTTCGTTATTTATTTGGCCAGTGCTACTCTTTGCAACGGCATATTTTTCTGTAAAACCATTTGATACATCAAGTGGTAATCCGCTTGCGAAATGGATGGATCCGAAGCAAATTAGCTTTTTTCTCATTACTGGTTATATCGGATATGTTTTTTTTTGGAGCCTCGTGCAATCCGCATGGCAAATGTCATGGGAACGCCAAAATGGAACACTTGAACTCATCTTTTTAACACCAGCATCACGTGTATGGATGATGTACTGTAGGGCCGGAGCTAATTTAATAGAAGGAGTTTGGATGTTCACATTTTTTTCTATCCTAATCGCATTGTTTCTAAATGATAGACCTATGCCGCCGGTTGAAAATATTGTATTTGCCTTTCTCATTTTATGCATTTCAGCTGTTGTGTGGGGTGGGTGCTTAAATACTATTTTCTTATTTTCACGGGATGCTAGTATCCTATTTACTATATTAGAAGAACCGATGCAATTTTTTGCTGGTGTACGTATTCCAATTATTGTATTACCACTATGGGGTAAAGTATTAGCAGCACTGTTTCCATTAACGTATGTACTTCAAATTTTCCGCTCATTATTAATGGAAGGCAAAAGTATTATAAATGTACTTCCAGAGTTAGGGTTGTTAGCTAGTATATTAATTATTTTAATTGGGGTATCATATGTGCTTGTTCGAAAAGCAGAGAAACATGCGAAACGAACAGGAAATATGGTTTTATTTTAAGGGATGGGGGAAGAGAAATGGGAATATTTCAAGGGGCAGCGGCATTATGTAAAAATGATGATGGGAAATTGTTAATGGTATTGCAAGGGCGCCCAGATGTGGAAGAAGCAGAACGAAAATGGTCTGTTCCATCTGGTGGAAAATGGTCTGAGGAAACGTTTGAGGAGTGTTGTATACGAGAGGTTAAAGAGGAAACGGGATATGATGTATGTATCATCAAAAGTGTGTACGAAAAGAAGGGCAATAGTAATGGATATGATGTTCATATTGTGTATTATGTGGTAGAGGTAATTGGAGGAAATAAAGAAATTTGTGATCCGGATGGATTGATTTATGAAGTGGGTTGGAAAAGCAGTGAAGAAATAGAAGGTATTATCCTTTCTTTTCCAGAAGATAGAAAGTTATTGCAGAGATTCATAGAGTATATGTAGCTCTCATAAATAGGAAGGGAAAGAAAAAAGATGATATACGAATTGCAGAAAGATCAGTTTATGAATTGTAACCATCTTGTAGACAAGGAAAGGCATATTGAAGTGCAAGCGATTATTGAAGGGAATAATTCGGGCCGCATATTTGTTGACAATGTAAGCGAACCGCGGTCTGGTTTAGTTTGGCTTGGGAATTTAGACGGTTTTGTATTTATTGGTGATGCTAATAATACAATGTTTAACCTTGAAATAAAAAAAGATTTAAGGGAACAAATTGCACAAGAAGCAAACCGCTTGGACTTGAAGTGGTTTGAAGGATTTGGTCATCAAGTAGGGTGGGATTGTGCAATTAGAGAAATATTGTGTGAACAATCATACGAGGAATCCAACCAAAAAGTATACACATTATATGAAGATGCGTACAAAATATATAATGAACCAACGATTAATGAGACATATACAGTATTAAAAGTAACGAAGGAAAGGTTCGGTGGTAGTTCGATTCCCAAATGGAACTGGTTCAATGTTTCGGTCTTTCAGCCACTGAATAGATGTATGAAGAAACTCGAAGTCCACTTGAAATGCGATATGGCGAAGAGAAGGATGATACGGAGTTTTATATTCTTCTCCTTCCCAAAGTCCGAGCCAACTTTGCTCTTCTACAATCCAAAAGAAGGCAGTATCCTCATATCTTTTAAATAATTTTAAACCTAATGATTCATAGAATGGTATGGATGTTTCTAAATTGCGAACGGGTAGATGCGCTTCGTATAATCCTTTAATCATAAATAATCCTCCTCATAATTTGAATGTGATTCTTATTTATAATTTTAATCTTTATGTGGTTAAATGAAATCGATAAAAGGGATGGGGAGGACTCATATTAAAGTATGAAAAAACAGCTCATTAATAATGAGCTGTTACTGTTTACATGCCTCGACATCAATACCAGCGGCGATTAGTTTCTTTTCGCCTTCTTGTTCAATTATTTTTTGTAATTTGGATAGGAATGAATCAAAGTCTGTATGTTTAGCAACTTGGAATGTCATTTTATGTTCAATTGGAAGCCACGTATCAATGTCCGCTTCATTATGCTGAATTTTAACTTCTAATTTATCAAGAGCGTTTGCTACTTTTGCCTCGTATGTTTCTTTTGCTTCAAACTCCATCCATAAATTATATAGTTCATCCCCAAGAGAACCTTCTAATGTATGCTTAATATTCAAAATGGCTTTCTGTTCATTTTCTTGTTTTTGCAGCTGTAATTGTTCGCTGTTCATTGTGTCAAAAGCAGGGATGTCTCCAGCCTCCGCTTCCACAAGGTCATGGATAATAACCATTTTTAATAACTTTTCCGTGTTTACTTCTTTATCTAAATAAGGCTGAACTAAAACAGCCATAAGCGACATACGCCAAGTGTGTTCGGCAACACTTTCCTGACGCCCGTTTGAAAGCCAGCTATGTCTCATTTCATATTTTAGCTTTTCTGCTAGTGCAATGACTTTTAAAATATTATGTTCCATCTAGATCCCCCTCATATTACTATATAATAATCTTAATATAAAAATAGAATGTGTCAATTTTACGTGCATTTGACTAACAATTCAGAAATATTATAAAATATTTTTATAATATTTTTTTATTTTTATAAAAGAAAAAAGAAGGCGTGGAAATTGCAAAAATGCTGAGTGGGAGTGAATAGAAATGTACCAACAGACGGCAATTCATGTACTAGATCTTTTGAAAAATATTACAAATGGAACAAGCAATGTTCAAAAGGTAGAAGAAGAATGCAGAAAAATAGAGAAAGAACTCCATGTAACATATGAAGAATCAATGGATTTATATAGTAAAATGACGGCTTTCCAAAGAGATATTGAAAAGATGGGTGGTTTATTTGCATACGAACACTCTCAAATAATGTGGTTGAAATCTGAATTAGAATTTTTATATGCTACGTACCAATTTTGTCAGCATTATAATTTAAATATTTCAGATACTTCAAAGGCAATTAGTAAGGAGAATCTGCAATTATTCCCGAAAACAGAAAGTCAATTGCAAAATACGTATTATAAATTAAAAAATCAAGAAATTCCATTTGAAGATATAAAAAAAGGGAAGCCAGGGCGTAAGAAAAAACAAGAGTCGGTACAGTATGTAGAGAAGAGGGATGAAGTAAAGGGCGTAGTGGCTCAAAAAGAAAAGATAGAAACAAATTTAGTTACAATATTATCAGGGATTGTCGATAATTTTGAAACAATTGGTGTAGAGGGAGAGAAACAAGAACTATATCAATTTATGAAAGGAATTTATACACTTTCAAGTATGGCAGCTGGACATATAAAAGAAGATAGTATGCAAGAGATACAAAAGGAGATTCAAAATCTTCGTAATGAAAATGAAAGGTTAAGACGTGAAAAAGAAGAACTCATTTCAAGCCTAAATGAAATGACAAATCAAATGAATCATTTTATAGAAAGCACAGATATTGATCAAATTCGAACATTACCGTCTTTTGTAAATATATGTAAACAATATTTGGGAAAAAGTAAAGTGTATCATAACAAAGTGAATACGAGAGAGCAAATGATGTCTATGAAACAATGAGAGCTACTTTCTATTAGTTTTTATAAAGCTGATAGAAAGTAGCTCTATTATTTTTTGTGTTAAAATTAAGAAAACTTATTAATTAAGAGGAGAATTTCATATGAACCAACAATTATATCCACGTGTCGGTGTCGGGGCATTTATTTTAAACGAGCAGGGTGAATTACTGCTTGTGCAGCGAAAGAAGGGACCGGAGCAAGGGCACTGGAGTCTCCCTGGTGGAAAAATAGAATGGATGGAAACAGCGGAAGATACCGTTATTAGGGAAATTGAAGAAGAGGTAGGACTAGAGATCGAACTTACGTCGCTATTATGTGTGACGAATCACATTTTACCTGATGAAGGAGCGCATTGGGTATGTCCGACGTATATTGCAAAAGTAACGAATGGGATAGCAGAAAACTTGGAACAACATGCCATTAGTGAAATTGGTTGGTTTTCGTTAGAGAGTCTTCCAGAACCATTAACCTTAACATTAAAAAATGCTTTGAAAGAATATGAGAAACTGAAATAAGTATATAGAAATATAATGTATCGAAGCTCTTAGTAGAAAGGAAGAGATTCTCTACTGAGAGCTAGTTGCTGTTATTAACAGAGGAATAAATGTAGTCAGGCTATCTTGCTATAAAGATAGTCTGTTTGGTGTTAATTAAAAAATTCAGAATTTTATTGACGAATCATTTTTTTCTTTTTATATTAGTAGGTATAACAATAACTACTAAAGGAGTGGGAACATGACAGAAGCATTATTTTTACAAGATGCATATAAAAAAAGCTGTCAAACAGAGGTAACAAAAGTTGATGGAGATAGAGTATTTGTAAGGGAAACGATATTTTATCCAACTGGTGGAGGACAGGAATGTGATACAGGTGTATTTACACAAGGTGGGCATACTTTTGAGGTTATAAAAGTAAAGAAAGAGCAAGGTGAAATTGTTCACTATGTGAAAGATGGAGCCTATCTTAAGGTTGGACCAGTACAGTTAGAAATTGATTGGGAGCGCCGTCATAACTTAATGCGCCACCATTCTTTACTACACCTTATTGGAGCAGTGGTATATGAAAAGTACGGTGCATTATGTACAGGAAATCAAATTTCCCCTGATAAAGCGCGTATTGATTTTAACGAATTACAAGAGTTAACGAGCGAACAAGTTGCTGATATTGAAGCAGAGACGAATCAATTGATTCAGCAAAATAAAGAAATTTCGACTAGATTTATCAGCCGCGAAGAAGCAGAAAACCACGCAGGAATGATTAAAACAGCAATCAATCTTCTACCAACTTCCATCCAAGAAATTCGCATTGTAACTATTCAAGATATTGATGAGCAAGCATGTGGGGGAACGCATGTAAAATATACAAATGAAATTGGCACTCTTGTTATAGATAAAGTAAAGAGTAAAGGAAAGCAAAACCGTCGTTTTGAAGTACGTGCTGTCATGTAAATACAAATAGAGGTAAATTGAAATGAGGGATTACAGTGGATGAAGTCATGAAAGAATTGCAAAAGTTAGGATTTTCGCAATATGAATGCAAAGCATACATCGGTTTATTAAAGCATTATCCGGCAACGGGATATGAAATTAGTAAGCAAACAGGAGTACCGCGTTCTATGATTTATGAAGTACTCGGTAAATTAATGGATAAAGGTGCAGCTCATTTAGTACCTTCAGAACCAGTTAAATATGTCCCTGTATCGGCAACTGAATTAATGAACCGCATGAGAAAGGATTTTGAAAAATCATTTGATTTTCTTGATCAAAAATTAAATTGTTTGGAGCAAGAGCGCCAAGTAGATGTAATCTCTCATATTCGTACGGATGAACAAATTTTAAAGGAAATAAGTAACATGATTGAGCGTGCAGAAGAAGAGTTATGGATTTCTGTATGGGAACAGCAGGTAACTGAGCTAGAGTCTCTTATTCACAAAATAGAACAGGCTGGTGTACATGTTTTTTCAATACTTTTTGGGGCACCTCAAATGAAAATTGGCACAACTTTTCATCATAATTATATGACCCCGGATGTTGTGAAAGAGCGGATGGGTGGACAGTTAACAGTTGTTGCACGAGATGGGAAAGAGGTACTTATTGCTAATTTTTCAGAACATAGTACATCATGGGCTGTTACAACATATGATCCAGCATTAGTGCTTGTCGCCACAGAATATATTCGTCATGATATCATGGTTGAAGAAATTACAAAGGAATTTGGTCCTGATAAATTAGATGCATTATGGCGTGGTAATGCAGATTTAGTTCACGTTGTAACGGGGAAACGCTTGATGCAAGAAACGAAGGGGGAAGAGTGATGGCCAGGGCTGAAGCACAGATGACGATGCATGGGAATGAAACATTTCAGCAAGGAGTGAAAGACTGTTTACCAACTGTACTAGGGTATTTAAGTATTGGTATCGCAGCTGGTGTAATTGAAAAAACAGCGGGATTTTCATTAGCAGAAATAGCATTAATGTCTACTTTGATTTATGCTGGTTCCTCACAATTCATACTCGCTGGTATGTTTGCAGCTGGAGCACCTACTTCTGCAATTATTTTCACTGTATTTTTTGTGAATTTACGTCATCTGTTAATGAGTGCTGCGCTCGCACCGTATTTAATGAAAGTCCCTTTCTTGAAAAATATGATCATTGGCTCGCAAATTACAGATGAAACATTTGGTCTTGCGGTTCAGCAAGCTTCAAAAAAGAAGTATTTAAGTGAGAGCTGGATGCTTGGTTTAAATGTGACAGCATACTTAAACTGGATCATTGCGAATGTCATAGGTGGTATTTTTGGTGAGTGGATACCAAATCCTCATACGTATGGTATGGATTATGCATTACCAGCTATGTTTATTGGATTATTTGTGCTGCAATTAATGAGTAGTCATCCAAAATTAGCAATTCATCTTAGTGTTGCGATTGCAGCAATGGTAATTGTATATAGCATACATTTCTTCGTTCCAGCAAGCGTTGCAGTAATAATTGCAACACTTACAGCAGCAACAATCGGGGTGGTGATTGAAAAATGGAAGTAAGATTAGATGTGTTATTACTCTTAATTGGAGCGGGGGTAGTTACTTTAATTCCTCGTTTATTACCGCTCATTGTATTTAGTAAAATACAAATTCCAGATTGGGGACTAAAATGGTTAAGTTATATACCAATTGCAATACTTGCAGCGCTTCTTGCTGAAGTGCTTTTTATGAATAAAGCTATGCAATGGGATTATTTACTTGCTGCAATTCCAACATTTTTTGTAGCTATCTATACAAGGAGTTTATTAGGAACCGTGTTAACTGGGGTGATTGTGATTATTTTGTTACGTTTGTTCATATAACAAGGATTTCGCTCATATTATATCGAAAAGTGTAATATCTTGATTTTAAAAGGGGTGGTGTTATGCTCATTTTAACAATAGGTGTTGTTCTGTTTACGTTATTTATCTTCTTTATTATTGGTCTACTTACCTTTACAATGCTTGTTAATAAAGCAACTCCGCAAATATATTACACACCTTGTGATTCCATGACAATGCAATCCCATAAAAAAACGAGAGGAAAGAGAAGTTGATTTTAGGCTTTTCTTCCTCTTTTTATTTGTTTGATTTTTCTGTATAATTAAGTTAGTTATCTAACTAACTTAATTATAGGAGGGGATAAAATGGCAAAGCCGAATGTTGTAAATAAGCAACAATTGCTACGATCAGCAAAAGAGATGATTGCTGAACAAGGTATGGAAAAGCTAACGTTAAAAGCAGTTGCAGAAAGAGCCCATGTTACACAAGGGACTGTATATTATCATTTTAAAACGAAGGAGCAACTATTACTTGAAGTAACGGAGTCATTTTGCAAGTCATCGTGGTCACAGGTTGAAACGGGTTTTTCGATAGAAAAAGTGTTACATTCCGCTAAAAGTAGATGCAAACAAGATTCTATGTACCATCATTTGTTTTTTCAATTAGTAGCCAGTGGATTGCAAAACGAAACGATAAAAGAAAGACTTGGTGAATTGCTAAATTATGAAAATCAAGAATTACAAAAGGGACTAGCGCAAATATGGGGAGAAACATCACTGATTGAAGGAATTTCAAATGAAACTTGGAGTGTTATGTGTAATGCATTAATTGATGGATTGGCATTGCAAGTATTATTGAATCCAGCGTTTAATATGGAAGAAACGTATGATGGATTGGAGATGTTTATAGAAAAGGCAGTTTCTTTGCAGGAAGGGAAAGAAAATAGTGAAGAATAAATTGTGGATGACTATTTTGTTTTCTGTAGGTATTTGGTTTGCGGCGTCAATATTTTTTTATGTATTTGGAGCGGCTGTTTTAGTAGAAATATCCGCACCTTCATTTATGAATAGGCTCCTTTTTCTAGAAATCGGTACAGCATTATCTTTATACATCGTAATGTGGTTGTATCAAAAAATAGATTCATCGCGATATGCCCTCATAAAATTAGGGATTTTCGGCACCGGAATCGGACTGTTTTTAGATACTTTCCTTCTCTATTATTCTTCTAGCATTTTTTCAGCACTTTCATCACAGCAAATTTTATCTTTCACAATTTGGATGGTTATTGCGTATGCACTATATCTATTTATTCCTATTTGGATGGAACATAGTAATTTTTAAGTAAAACACATGGACTGTTCTGTAAACAAGGAGCTGATTCCAAAAGTTCAGCTCCTGTAACACAAACTTACATTTTAGAAATTCCTTGTAATAGTATACCAAAGAGTAGACTAATACAAGAGAAAGCGCCGACGGATACAGAGATGATTCGGTTATTTTTCCATTCTTTTATGAAAACCATAAATCCTAAAATACAAAGAAAATACCAGATAGGTAGAAAAATAAAATCGCTTATATAGTCAGGAAGTAATGCGTAGAAGCTAGTCAAAACTAAGATCCAATGTCCAAGAAATAAAGTTATAACGATAAGAGAATGTCGATAAGGACGGTTTAAATATTTTTGATTTTTAAGAGTGATAAAAATCAAAGCCAATGTTATGAGAGTGATTAGAAAAACGAAAGTAAGTAATAGTAGTGTAAATGACATACAAAAACTCCTTTAATACATTTGTTTTGTTATAGTTTTTGGAAGAAAGGAATTTATCATTTCATATGCTTGTTTTGCAGATTCTTCGTTATATTTTACAGTATAAGGATCTAGAAATCCATGATCTCCTGGAAGCTGTTTTATATGTAGAAATGGGTTGTTTTGTTCTTGCAATGTTGTAATAAGAGAAGAAACTGAACAGTTCCATTCTATTTCTGGAAAAATTAAAAGAGTAGGACATGTAGGAGTAATATAAGAATAGTCTCGTATTCGAGAGCCGTAGCAGCCAATAATAAAATGAACTTTTGGATGGTTACTGCATAGCCAAGAGATGGTTGCTCCAACACTAAAACCTATGAGACCTATGTGTAGATAGTCTTTTGAAAGTGTTTGAATCATTTCTTCAATTTTCTCTTTTCCATGTTGAAATCCAACGTTTTTCATAAAATGGGAATAAGCTTTTTGTTCATCATAATGAAAAGGAGAATCTAGTTGTAAAAGATTCGGGCAGAATACATCAACCGATGTTGAAGAAAAACGTGATACTATATTCTGCATATGTTCATTTACGCCATATATTTCATGTACAACAATAAGAGCCACTTTTTGATTCATAAATTACACCCCTTTCCTATGAAAATCGTATTCTTTTTCAACACGGCAAATCCGCATATGGAACTGTTCATACCATTGTTCACGACCTCTTTGTCTTGCTATAGTATGTGCTGCATTTTCTCTCCATTGTTTAATTGCTTCAAGTGACTCCCAATATGAAATTGTAATCCCAAAGCCAGATGTATCCCGTATGCTTTCAACGTCTATAAACCCAGGTTGTTCTTTAGCGAGCTTCTCCATTTCCTCAGCTACATCGCTATAATCAGCCGTTTCTTGTGAAAGCTGGGAAGTGAATATGACTGCATAATAAGAGTTATTACTTTTCTTTGTATCCTTCATCGTATCCCTCCAAATATACTTATGGATTGTATCATATCATAAAGATTAAATCGTGTGTTTTTTGGGTATGAAAATGTTTTTTTGAAATATCACGTACCGTATTAGATGTGTATTAAAAAAATGAGGATTTATGCTGTTTGTGCAGTGATGGTAAAAAGATTTGGAAAGACAAATTAGTAGCCCTTCATTTCATACGGTACAAAAGAAAAATCCCACTTCAAATAAAACTGAAGTGGGGTCTCTTATATTTCTTCTAGGCTATTAACTGGAACGGTTAATTCGCGATCTGGATTCGTTGCATCATATATGCGGGCAGTTTCGTTACTTTCATCAACATGTTGAATCATAACAGGCATACCTTGAAAACTAACATGTGCTTGTTCTGATGACTCGGAAAGCTCTTTTGCACGTTGTACATTCATTCTTACATTCCTCCCATCTTTATTATTTTTGCTAAATAGGAGGAATAATATACCATTTTGAGATAAGTTTAAAGTTTTCGTATTATTTGTAATGTTTCTTTAATAAACGCAGTAAATGTCGAATCAGGGAACTCTTGTATCGCATGAAAGGCTTCTGTTGCTTCTTGAAGTGCTTTTTGATTATTTTGGAGCTCCATGTAACAAAGGGCACGATAAGCTCCTCCGGTTATGATCCATGCTTGATCTAGTGGATGGAACATATAATCTGGAATTGTTGCTTGTTCTAATGCTTTTAATGCTTCTTCGTATCGTTTGAGACCATATAAAGATTTTCCCTTTTCAACGTAGTATGCCCCATCTTCTCGGAACAGTTGTTCATCTTTGAGTTTTTTTCTGAACATTTCCAGATGTTCTAGGGCTAATGTGTATTCATTTGTAATTGTGTTATAGTAATAAGCTTTTAATATGTCTACAATCGCAAGGGATAAAGTGTTTTCCGTAAAAATAGCGAATTGCTCGGATTTTTTTATATAGTGTAAATATTTCTCTTTATCGGCTACTAGTACATTTTGATAAGAGAGAATTCGATAAAATTCGTCTGTTTTATAATACACTTGATTTTCTTTTGAGAAATCAAGGGCTTGTAAGATGATTTTTTCGCATCCCTCATAATTACCGTATGCGAGTAAAACTACTGCTTCACATAAGAAAAGTTCTATTTGTATAATCAAATCCATTTCTAATTGTTTTTCTTCATATTCCTTGCGAATAGAGGTAAGAAGTTTGAGGCATTCTTTGTATTTTTTCTGAACAAATAATAAATAACAAAGCTTTAAACTCGTTTGTGTACTCTCACGATATAAAGTATACTTTTGAAAAATTTCTACGGCTTTTTCAATATAGGAATGAATATTGTAATCTTTCATATGAAATGCAACGCTTATAAATTGTTTATATAAACGAGCTGTACTTAAAGTAGGTGGCAACTCTTTTTGAACAATGGGCAGTAGTATATGAAACACTTCTTCAAATTGATTGTTTTTTATAGCTTGTTCCATTTTGGGAATCAGCTTTGTTACTTCTTCATTGTCTTCCTCAAGTAAAAAACTTGCTTCACATTCAAGCTTACTAGCAAGATATTGTAATGTCTTCATGGAAGGCGTTGCTTTCCCATTTTCAATTTGACTCAGCATGCTTTTCGTCAATTCTGAGCCAGCTAATTCCGTTTGTGTCAGACGTTTTTCTTTTCGCAATGCTTTAATTTTTTCACCAAGAGTAGCCATGTAGTTGCTCCTTTATCACAAAAAGTTAAATACAATTAAACTTTTTGTTGTCAAAATTTGAAAAGTAATTATATAATAAGTTTAACACAATTTAACTTTTAAGGGGAGAGTGGCATAATGGCAGATGCAAGCATAAGTCAAAATGATTCAAGAATGAAAGTCGCAACAAGAAATATCATTTTGATGATGATTGGAAAAATGAGTTCTTTATTAGGAGCAGGTATTTATACGTTTGCAATGGGGTTATATGTTTTAAAAACAACAGGGTCAGGAGTTGGATTTGCAATTACACTTATTTGTGGTTCTGTTCCGAGGGTGGTATGTGGTCCAATTGCTGGAGCGGTAGCGGATCGTGTGAATCGGCGGTGGCTTATTATTGGTATGGACTTGTTAAGTAGTTTAACAATGATTACAATGTTTATTCTTTCTACTGTATTTGGAGCATCGCTTCTATTCATTTATATTTCGGCAGCATTATTATCTATTTATGCAAGTTTTTATTCTGTATCATTTACTTCCTCTATTCCAAGTTTAGTAGATGTAGGACGTATTCAAAAAGCGAGTGCTTTAAATCAGACAGCTGATTCATTATCAAGAATTTTGGCACCAATAATTGGTGGGATAATATTTGGATTATTTTCTATTACATCCTTTTTTCTTTTAAATGGAATTACATTTTTTTTAGCTGCTATTGTACAATTATTTATCGTATTTGATTTGTATAAAAAAGAAGTGGAAGAGGAGAAAGGAGATTTTTTTGCGAGTATAAAAGAAGGATTGTTATATGTGAAACAGCAGCATGAAATATATGGACTTATGAAGGTCGCTCTTTGGGTAAACTTTTTTTCTAGTGCACTTTTTGTTGCGCTTCCCTATATTATTGTGCAAAGCTTGCATTTAACTTCTAAGCAACTCGGCACTGTAGAAGGTATGTTAGCGGTTGGAATGTTAATTGGTGCAATTGTTTTATCTGTTCGTAAGGAAGTAAATAACCCGTTTCGATCTATTTATATTAGCTTGTTTTTGTTTGCAAGTTTAAGTTTATTTACTGTCTTTCCATTAATCGTTGAGATTCCAAAGGCAGCAAGTTTTATTTATTACATTGTTTTTATGCTTCTTAGTGGTATTTCAATGATGGCAGTAAATATTCCAATGCAAGTACATATTCAAAAAACAACAGATCCAGGATACTTAGGTCGTGTTTTTGGGCTACTTGAAACAATTGCTACTGCAATTGCCCCGCTTGGTATGATTTTGTTTGGTTTTTTATTGGATATGCTCCCAACGAGTATCGTAATGTTAATATTGGGAAGTGGGCTATTTTTAGTAGTTCTTGTAGGAATGAAGCAGTCTAGAATGAAAAAACAAGTAGATGTATCGGCTTAAATTATCGAATTAATCATTGTTTTAAGAGATAATATGAAAGGGAACTTGTAATTTCATTATTTATATGTAAAAAAATCATTCGGTTATATTTACTGGATGATTTTTTCTTTTTGAAAGTATGTTTTAGTTATGATACATTTAATAAAGTGTGTAACAAAGAAAGAGGAGAAAAACAGTATGAGAAAAATAAGTTTTGTTATGTTTTGTTTATTTTTTCTAATGACTGGCTGTAGTAACTACGATACGTATATTGAAACAGGCATGCAATCATTACAAGATGAAAAATATAGCGATGCAGTTATGTGGTTTGAAAAGGCTGAAGAGGAAAAATTTACGGAAGAGACAAAATCCTATAAGGACGTTGCTAAGCTGATGGATCACGGTGCATCGGCGTTAAAAGATGGTAAATATTTAGAGGCAAAAGATGATGCAAATCAAGTGTTGCAAGCGAAAAAGGATGCTATCCTCGAGAAAGCTGTAAAATCAAATGCAGAAAATATGCTTCAGAAGGCAAAGGACATTGAAGAAAAAGAAAAGGAAAGAGTTGCGAAGCAAAGAAAAGTGGATGAAGAAGGTATTGATAAAGTAATCAAAGCTGTAGATAATATTGATGAAGCAAGGGAAAAACAGAAAAAAGTTGGAGAAGCATTGGATAAGGCTGAAAATGCAAAAGAAAAAATAGAAGCGAAGAAAAATCAATAGAATAATAATTTAAAAGCTATGTATGAGCTGTCGTTTGTTACGACGGCTTTTCTTTTTGAACGTTTTTTGACAAATGGAACAATTTCAAGAATATCAGGTAATATTTGGTATGATGAGGTTGTTGAGAAACTTTTCTACAAATCATAAGGGGGCTATGAAATGGGAAAATTAGATGGAAAAGTAGCTTTTGTTACTGGTGCCGCAATGGGAAATGGCGCGGGAATTGCACATGTGTTTGCAGAGTTAGGAGCAAAAGTATTACTTGTTGATATTTCAGACAAGGTTCATGAGACGGCAAAAGAAATTATAAGTAAGGGGCTAGAAGCAGCTAGTTACCAAATAGATGTAACAGATTTTACAGCTGTAAAAGAAATCGCAAAAGATGCATACGAAAAGTATGGGAAAATTGATATATTAGTGAATAACGCAGGGGTTATCCGACTCGCTAATTTTTTAGATATGTCAGATGAGATGCGTGATTTTCAATTTCAAGTGAATATTAATGGTGTGTGGAACTTTTCTAAAGCTGTCTTGCCATACATGATTGAGAGAAATTATGGGAAAATCGTGAATATGTCTTCTGTAACAGGAACGCTAGTTGCAGATGAAGGAGAAACAGCCTATGCAACGACAAAAGCAGCAATTTGGGGATTTACAAAAGCGTTAGCTCGTGAAGTAGCGAAGCACCATATTACGGTGAATGCAATTTGTCCAGGTTATATTATGACGCCAATGGCAGAGCAAATTGCAAATGAATCTGATCCAAATGAACCGAATCATGTTATTGATGGAATCGCTTCAGGCGTTCCACTAGGACGTTTAGGAAAGATTGAAGAAGTTGGGCAATTAGCTGCTTTTCTTGCATCTGACGAATCAAGTTACATAACAGGCACACACATTGTAATTGATGGTGGAAGTACATTACCAGAAACGATTTCTGTTGGTGTAGAATAACATTTCAAATATGGGGGAAACCTTAATTTCCTATGGTTTCTCCTATTAATGGTAATATTTTTTGTATAATTAGAAAAAACAATTTTGTTACAAAAACTTGAATTCGCACCATTTCATCAAAAAAAGGAATATAATAAGTACATAACCTATTACAAGGAAGTGTAATTTATGCATACTGTAACGATTGTATATGGCATTATTCTTTCTACTATTTTCACTTTATTTGTTGTTGGAGTATCACGTTATATCCATAAATGGAAAGAAGGGATTGCAAAGTTAAATCATATTGAAGAAGAATTTGATGATTTAATGTTACATCACAGTAAGTAATATGGTTTTATTTTTTAATTAAACAATGTGAAGTGTATCACAAAACATGCTGACATTCTGGAGCATGTTTTTTGTTATATAAAAACATAGATAGGCACAGCAGTTTCATTTTTATCATACGATACAATGTTAAATATGAGGAGCCTGTTGTGATTGGGCCACCGAATTCACAGCGTCTTATGGAGAAAAAACGTCACGCAGATTCTGATATAGTTGTGTTAATAAATGGAGAAATCGCTTCTTGTGAAATAAAGCAGCCCTTATTTTCATTTAAATGAGGGCTACTTTATTTGCTTCGGGCTAGCAAGCAGCTAGTAAAATTACGAAACTAGTAACGAAAATTTCGTGTTAATTTAGATTTAGGATCATTATAAAATTTTTCTATAGTGAAATAAGCATTAAGCTTTTTTCTTATTAAAAATTAAAACACGTAAATTTTCAAATTCATAATTAATTTGTGCCTCTGTAAGTGTAGTAGTAAGCGATTGTATAAAAAGTCCTTCTAAAATAATAATAATGTGATTCGTTAGTTGCTCTATTTCCTGCGAACTTTTACGAACATTTAGAGAAAGAAATTGATTAAGATAAGTATATACATAGTGGTAATGTTTTTTCAGTTTTTGGCGACGTTCCGTGTTGTCTAAGCTTAGATAATACTCATAAATGATGGGACGTAAAGATTGAACTTGCCCTAGTAGTTCTTTTTTTTGTTCATTCAAAAATATGTTAAATATTTCAACGAAAGAATATGAAGAAGAATTTAAGGGAAGTAAAGAAAGGTCATCAGCTCGTTGTACATATGCTATTAAATTGAGGAAAATTTCCTCAACCGATTGATAGTAATAGTATAATCCTCCTCGTGAAATTCCACTTTCTTGAACGATATCATGCATAGTTACATTGTTATAACCTTTTCTCATAAAAACCTTTTTTGCTGATTCAAGAATTAGTGTTTTTTTCATTTCAGATTTTTTAACTTCGTTTTTTGTCATACCTTTTTCTCCTATACCTGCATTGAACTTTTAATGTATATCGATTCTTAAAATCAACATTTTATATCTATAAGGGAATAAAATTGCGATGAAAGAAAATTGAAATTCATATATTCATACGAAATATAGAATGTACGTCTTTGTAATTCTATAATAAAAAACAAAATAATTCAAAAAGTTAATTTCCCTAAAAATGTAAAATGTATTGATGGGGTATTTTTAATATGATACTATCAAATCAAAACCGACATAAGTGTCGGAAATGTGTTTTTACATAATCTAAATAATTGAATGGAGTGTAGAAGCGTATGAGTGTGACAGATCAAATTATAAAGTTGAATCACGTAACAAAAATATTCAATAATCAAAAAGTACTAAAAAATATTAGCATAACAATAAAAAAGAATCAGTTTACAGTGGTTGTGGGGCCAAGTGGTTCAGGAAAATCAACTATGCTTAATGTGATGTCAGGATTATTAACACCAAGTTCAGGAGAAGTGATTTTAGACGGTAAAGATATTACAAACATGAGTAAAGATCAAATTCGACTTTTCAGAAGAGAGCATGTTGGACAAATTTTTCAAAGTTATCATCTACTTTCCTATCTTACGGCTAGAGAAAATATTGAAATTGGGGCTTTTAAGAATCAAGATTTAAAAAATTTGGATCAATTAGCGAACTTATTAAAGATTAATCATATATTAGATAAATTTCCAGCGGAACTCTCTGGTGGAGAACAACAAAGGGTCGCTATAGGAAGAGCATTAATTAAAAAACCTAAAATTTTATTTTGTGATGAGGCAACAGGAGCCTTGGATGAAGAGAATAGTAAAAACGTAGTGAAATTAGTTCATAATGTGAAAAAAAAGTTTAATATTACGATCGTTTTTATTACTCATAATCTTGAAATTGCTAAAACAGCTGATGAAGTTATTACAGTAAATAATGGAGAAATATATTCTGTTTTAGAAAATAAAAATCCTTTAGATCCAGATAAAATGAATTTGAGATATAGGGAGGACAAAATTATTGGACAATATAAATAAGCAAATGAAAACAACACTATTACATAATAAAAAATATATTGTTATTTTGCTTTTACTGTCATTTTTAACTTCCTTTATGTATTTTTTCGTCAGATGTTCAATTGACAATAACCTTAATAAAGTAAGAACATATTATCAAAATCAGAACCAAGAAGACTTTAGGTTTTCATTACAGGGTGATAATGAACATACTTTAATGAATTTAGAGCAGGAGTATCAGTTTTATTCAGAGAAAAGGAAAATGAAAAAAATTACTGAACAAGGAAGTGTATATTATTTTATAAATACCCCTCAAAAAATAAATTTCCAATTGTTATGAATGGAAATTTACCCAAAAATAAATATGAGATTGCAGTATTTCCAGAGTATTTAGAGCAAAAGAAACTAAAGATTGGTGATACTGTGAAAATTGATGGGGAAAAGTTGAAAATTACTGCTTCAGTGTATTTACCGGATTATCAAATTTTCATCCCATACGACGATACGGAACAAGACTTAACAAAGGGAACAATGTTTATAACCTCAAATGACACAATTCACGAGATAACAGGAAAAGCACAAGTTTACTATTCTGCGAAATATAAGAGTAATCCTACTATGAATGAAAAGAGAATTTTGAGTTCAAAAGATATTACAAATTATGCTAATAAATATGATATGAAAAGTGAATCCGAATTAGAAAAGAGTTTAGAATCCAATAAAATATTAGCGATTGTGTTTTTAACTTGCTTTTTACTCATTACGCTATTTATTTACTTCGTGTTCTTAAAAAAATATTTTGATATGAATCGTGTGGATATAGGTATTTATCACGCACTTGGCTTTACAGACAGAGATGTCTCCAAAGCGTTTCTTGCATTTTCTTTATGGATTTCATTTATAGGGTCCGTTTTAGGTTTAATAATAGGGTACCCAGCTTCCACTGTGATGATTAATTTGTATAAGCAATCTTTTCTTTTTCCTTCTTTTGAGAAAAGTGTTGCTCCTATCACCATATTGATAGGAGTGGTATTACCAGTATTACTGGTCTTACTTTTTACATATGTAATTGTTATAAGGTTTCAAAAACAAGAAACAACAAACTTCTTAAATAATGTTTCAATTGAAAGTGAGAGTTGGATAGAAAGAGTAATCTGGAAAAATACGGTTAAACTACCGAGAAATATTGGTATGTCATTACGATTTGTTGTAAGAAGATGGAGTTCTGTTTTTTTATTGCTTCTTACTATATTTATAACAAGTGTTTTATTTATAACAAGTTATTCTTTATATAAATCTAGTGGGAAGCTATTGGAATTACAAACGAATGGAGTAGATTACCGGTACTCGGCTTCTTTTCGTGTGCTTCAAGAAAAAGATTTGGAAGATAAGAACATTACAAAGGGAATAGAAAAAAATGTGACGATACTGAAAGATAATGAACGAATTTCAACTAAAATATTAGGAGTTAAATCTGAAGTTGATCATTTTAAATTATTAGATGAAAAGAATAAAGTAATAGACATACAACAAACGAACGGTATCATCATGAATCAAGCATTAAGTGAGATTTATAATATTAAGATAGGTGATACAGTTCAAATTGTTCTTGATTCTGAAAAGTATGAGAAAAAAGTAATAGATATTTGCATGAATGGTAATCTGAATATGATTTATACAAAAAAAGAATCACTTGCAAAATGGTTGGGTATTCCAGGAGAATCTTACAATGTTATATTTTTTAAGGATAAGCCTCAAAATGCTAACAACTTAGATGCAAAAGTTACCGGTCAGGAAGATAAAATAAAGACGTTAGAAAAGAATTCGGTTTCTAATCGTGCTAGTGCTGTAATTATTCAAGTACTTGGTGCTGTATTTGGATGTTTATTAATTTACTTTGTTTTACTTTTAAATTTCCAAGATAGTACGAGAGACATTCATGTATTGAAACTGCTAGATTATTCACTAGATGAAATAGATCGTATGATATTAAATGTTTACAAGCCACTGATTTCGTTGTTTTATTTGATTGTTCTACCTTTTAGTATTCTAGTATCTGATAAAATTCATCATATTATATCTATCCAAACAAAGGACTACATGCCTTTCACTATAGATATATTCAGTGCTGTAGGAGTATTTGTAATTGTTTATATTCTCTATTTAATCGTGCATTATTTATTTAAAAAGGGGGTTAGCCGAACAATTTAAATTATACAGTAACGATATTTTAAAAAAATATAGAAAAATAATTTTATTATGTAAACAAAAGATGCGTGTTGTAGGGCACTTTTTGTTTTTGAACAGTGAAAACTAGTGAAAGAAATTGCTCTAGATGGAATCGAAATAATTGAAATAGAAAATAAAAGGAGGGAATTTCATGACTCAAATATATTTTGTCCGCCATGCCCATTCTACATATACCCCAGAAGAAAGAGAACGTCCATTATCTGAAAAAGGATGGGAAGATGCACAAACTGTGACAGGTTTATTAAAAGAGGAACAAATAGATGTTGTATTATCTAGTCCATATAAACGAGCCATTCAGACCGTTCAAGGGGTTGCCGAACACTTTAACTTACCAATACAGATTGAAGAAAATTTACGGGAAAGACTATTAAGTAAAGAGCCAGTAATAGATTTTAAGAAAGCAATGATGAAAGTATGGGAGAATTGGACCTTTTCCTTTGAAGGGGGAGAATCAAATGATACGGCGCAGAAGAGAGGAATTCAGTGTATACAACATATATTAACGCGATATAAAGGGGAAAATATCGTAATTGGAATGCATGGGAATATTATGGTGTTAATGATGAATTATTTTGATGCTCAATACGGTTTTGATTTTTGGAAAGAATTAGAGATGCCAGATGTATATAAATTATCATTTGTTGGAGAAAAGCTTATATCTGCGAAAAAGATGGAAATGAGTAAGACAGCACAATAATCTGGTCATCTGTTGAATATTTTGTAATTTTTTATCAAAAAAGAAGGAAAGAGAGCGGCTGTTAGAGAAATATGCCTTTGTACCATAAAAATTTTGTTATAAAGGAGGCTGTTTACATGTTTGAAAAAGAGAAGGGGTTAGTAGATCATCCAGAAGGACTCGTTGAAGTTCATAACGTATATGAAATTGTACCACCTGACGGAACAATTATTGGAATGGCAACGCCAGAAGAGATGGAAGTTGCTGCTGAACTAGAATTACAGCACTATGCCTATTCTCGTTTGCTAGAAGCAAATGTTCAGTTAGACGGTTCCTCCTATAAAGACATACTCCAGGAATTCCAAGAGTATGAAAGAAAATCAATGGAATTTTGGCGCGCGTTACATAAACGGTTAGCTGTACCTTGGGCATGGGTACTTCGTGTTGATGTTGCCAATGGACCTATATATGTGAATAATGGAAACTCGTATTATGATGGTGATGAAGACGAGGAAGATTATGAATAGATGAGTGGGGAAGCAGTGAGAACTGCTTCCTTTTTTCTAGATTTAATTGAAATATTCATGGTTTCTAATGTTACTTTTTTCGCCTCTTTGTATGGAATGAACTGCATCAATAATAATATCTGGTCTATCATGTTCAATCCCATGACTAGCATGTTGAGCGAAGATATACCGGCTATTTTGGGAGAGCATAAGTTGTTCTTGAATAAGTTCTTGCCACATATTTTCAAGCTTTATTGCTTCTTCAGATGGCATTCCACTCTCAACCATTTGTTCAATGGAGTAATTTGGATCCCTCCCGATGATAATCAATGGAGTTTTTAATGTTACTTCAAGTTGTTTCATTTTCTTTGCACAGGTTTTCCAATTCAAAAGCTCTGAAGCAGTCGCTTTATATAATGATGGTGAAGTAGAGAAATCCATATATTGTTTTTGGTCATGAGATGTTAAATGACTATATTGGTTTGATAACATAGATTGTAATTCTGTATAGAGAGTGCTTTGATCCATCTTGGAATAGGCAATGTATTTTTGTAACCATATTTCATCCGAGTCGGTTTGATCCGAGACAGGTAAATCAAGATCACCTAATCGATGTAAATCCATAGAAGTAGAATCCACAAGCACAACAGCGTTTAATTGTTCTGAGTGCAACATAGCAAACTGCTGTACACATAGTCCTCCATAAGAATGCCCAACTAAAATAATGGGTTGTCGACTCGTAAGCACATGTAATAATTCGCGTAATTCTTTTGCTGCTTGTAGTGTTGTACGCGGCTCGTCACGAAGTTCGCTTTTCCCATAACCGGGGCGATGAAAGAGAATAACTTTATAATGGAGAGCAAGCTTCTCTGCAATTGGCATCCAATCATAAAAAGAACAGCCCATTCCGGTTTGAATCACTACGATTTGAGAACCAGTTCCTTTTATACAAACTTCCATCTTCTTTCCGAGTACTTCTACAAAATGATTCATCGTAATTCTCCTCTAGGATTGAAATATTTTTTGACAAGCAAGTGCGATACACCAAATACCGATACCGAATAGTACAGATGTACTTAGCGAAAAAGAATTTTTTAGTCCAATATAAACAATAAATAATAGGAGTGCTGATGCAGGAAATCCATATAATACTCCTAAAGCAAATTGACTTAACTCTTGTTTGCTCCCGCCTTCAACAGAAATCCAAAACAAGCTGAGCAAACTAATAAGTGGAAGGGCAGCTATGAAACCGCCAAGCGTACTATAATGCTTCGCAAATTCAGTTACACCGCCAATAATTAAAGCAGAGACGATGACTTTAACGAGGAAATGCATATTTTGACTCCTTTGCTAGTAATGAAAAGGCCTTTTCGATTAATTGTTGTTCTTCTTTTGAAAATTGGGATTCTAATACTTTTAATTTTTCTTCATCTAATAATGTATGTTTCGTTAACACTTCTTTACCTTCTGTAGTCAATGCAAGATTAACGACTCGCTCATCATGTTTATTTCGCTCTTTTATAACGAATCTTTTTTGAATAAGTCGTTTCACATGTTCGGATGCTGTATTATGAGATAACCCTAATTCAGATGCTACTTTGCCGATTGTAGGTTCCGTCTCTCGGAAAATGATTTGTAGAATTCGGATGGCTTGGTGAGAAAGATTGCCTTCATATTCATATCGTAAGTGATAATAAATGGTTTCCCAGTTTGCATTAATACTTTTCATATTTAAGTTCCTCCATTAGTTTTTATATCTTATAATACGATATATTCGTTTTGTAAGATTTAAATTCCTTCTATTTTACATAGAAAAATTGAAAAAGTTTATTTTTCTTGCAATATACGGTACTCTTAGTGTAAAGGCATACAAATAGCAAGAGAGAGGATGATTGAAGTGCATACATTTAAATGGATTAGTCATGAAAAGATGTATTTAGACCAAGTGCATGTTGAAAAATGCGGTCCTCTTTCAGTTGGTATATATGGCGGGAATCAAGAGAGCGATGCGTATGAAAGAGGAGATGCAGTCCTAGCTTGGTGGGACACGCAATTAGAATTTGAATTTGTTATGATTTTTGACGCTCATCATAAAACGAAAAATATACATTATATAATAGAAGCAATTTCTGAAAGAAAAGAGAAGTTACAGGAATTGTTCTCATACCCAATTCATCTTGCATTTCATCATACACATATGTATTTATTGGCGTTATTTACAGATGAATCGTTTATTGAGAAAAGTGAACAAGAAAATGAAGAACTAGCTTGTTTAATCTGTTTACGAAAAGGTGAGTTCTTGTATTGGTTATCAGTAGGAGAGTGCTTTGCTTATTTATTTCATTCAGAACAATTACAGAATGGAAAAGGGAGATTAAATAAACGTAAATTCTATGAGTATATTGGAAGAAAAAATGTGTTTGCTGCTAATACGCCATGTTTCACTTCTGGGGTTCGTGGATTAGAGAAGGGAATCAATCATATTGTTTTGGCGACAGACGGTGTGTTAGAGTGTGATAAGCAAACGTTTGATGATGATCGCTCCTTACTTGAAGTGCTATATAAAGGAGATTGTCTTCAAATTGAGTCTGCATTAGCGAACGTGCTTGAATGGAAGGGAAGAGATTGTGCGACTATTATTGGGTGGTCAATTGATACAGAAAATAGAGAATGTGCAAACTAATATACGAATAAAGAGAGCTTAGAACATATAGATTCTAAGCTCTCTTTATTATTAATGAATATGAATGTGATAGGTTTTTAACCATTCATTGATTTGTAGCATGTATTCCATTACACTTCTCGCTCCAAGGTCATCGATTTCCTTGTTTGTTTGATTAGCCATTGTAAGCAGTATGGAATGATTGATGAGAGAGAAGATGGGATTGTTTTTATTGCTGCACATATCGAGCGTCAAATTACGGATGGACTGTAAATAATGCGGATCTTGTGAAGTAGGATAGGCACTTTTTCTTCTGTTTCGGACATCGTCAGGTAATGCACCTTGCAATGCTCGGCGTAAAATTCCTTTTTCAATATTATCAATACTTTTCATATCAAAAGGTATGTTCCATAAGTATTCAACAAGCCGGTAATCACAAAATGGTACACGAACTTCAAAACCAACAGCCATGCTCATGCGATCTTTTCGATCAAGTAAAAATGGCAGAAATCTTGTTAAGAATAAATAAAACATTTGACGCTGTTTTGCTTCTTTTTTACTTTCCCCTTCAAGGATAGGGACTTCAAGAACAGCCTCTTGGAACCGATTATTGATATAACAATCGAGATTGCACTGCTGCCGTACATCGTCTAATAAAATGAAGGATGAATGTTGCCAATTTGTGAGCCAAGGGAATTGATCGACATATAAAAGCTCCTCTTGATGAAACCAAGGATATCCACCAAATACTTCATCAGCAGATTCGCCAGAGAGAGCAACAGTTGCATCCTTTTTCATTTCTTGAAATAGTAAATATAGTGAAGTTTCCATCTCACCTGCACTTGGTAAATCCTTTGCATGTAGAGGAACGAATAAATGATTTGCTAATTCTTCTGCATTTACAACAATATCGTGATGAGCAGTTCCAACATGCTCGGATACGCGTTTTACCCAAGGAGCATCCAAGCCGGTACGAGCAAACGTTAGTTCAAAATCTTTGGCGCTGTTTACAAAATCAATTGAATAGGTGTGAAGCGTTTTGTTGTGTTTAGCAAATTCTATACCTGCTAGAGCGGTAATGCCGCTAGAATCTAGACCACCGGATAACATACAAACGAGAGGTACATCAGCAATTAATTGTCTTTTTACTGTATCTTGTAAGATGGAAAAAATATGTGAAGCCGTATGCTCTGAATTATCCATATGATGTCTACTTTCAAGTTTCCAATATTTTTTCATTTCTTTTTTATCCCGAGTGAATGTTATATAATGCCCGGCACGTACTTCTTTAATATGTTTAAATACGCCGCATCCTGGAGTCCGAAACAATCCTAATCCAAATATTTCATTGATACCATCTGTGTCAAGTTCAGCAGAGACAGATGGATGAGCGAATAATGCTTTTATTTCAGAACCAAAAATAATGCTTTGATTATGCTCTGTATAAAAGAGTGGTTTGACACCTAAATGATCTCTTGCTAAAAAGAGCTGTTGTTTGTGATCATCCCATATTGCAAATGCGAAGATCCCATTTAAATGTTGTACACAATCTTCCTGCCATTCTAAATAAGCGTGCAATAGTACTTCTGTATCTGAATGTGTCTGAAATGTATGACCACGTTTTTGGAGCATTTCTCTCAGTTCGCGGAAATTGTAAATCTCCCCATTATATGTGATGGCGAAGGTGTAATCACCCGCTTTAAATGTTTTTGGCTGCGTCCCACCTTTTGGATCAATGACAATTAAACGACGATGTGCAAATGCAGCTCGCGGTGAAAACCAAAAGCCTTCTGCATCAGGACCGCGATGCTCAATACTCTTTGACATAGCTTTTAAAACATGATGTTGATTTGAAAGATCCTCTTGCCAATCTACCCAACCCGTAATTCCGCACATATACATCTCATCTCCTAAATTTAAATTGTAAAATGACAATAGATTAATGAAATAAAATGTACACAAAATTAAAAAATAATATCATAAATAGTATACTATATTAAATAAATCGTAGACTTGAGAAAATTTTCTCCGATTCCATATTTGTATGAGACAATAGGACAGAGGAAGGGATAATATTCCAATTAATTAAATTCATTCATAAAAGATGAGATAAAAATTTATCCTGTACGTTATATAAGGTATAAGAACTTTTACAAAAAAATAAGGGGAATTGTGAAATGAAATCAAACGATAGAAATTTTGTAAAAAGGCTGCAACGCTTGGATTGGGATTTCCTACTTATGCCGGAAGTCTTCCAATAGTAGGAGATATTTTTCAATTTTTAGATAATGGCAGAACAGGTCTTTATGAGAATCATAAAACGAATACAGATGGAAAAAATGGGCCTCATTATGATTATAAACAGCATGCCACGGAAATAAATATGACAAAAGAAAGTAACGGAATTAAAGTTACGGTAAATGATGCGGTTTTTGATGAGAAAACAGTTTCATTAACCTATTCTATAGAAAGTAATCAGGACTTAGGGCAAAATCCTAGCACTTTTGATTTTCTAAAAATAAAAGAATCGGATGGGGTATCAGGAAGTAATCAAATTTTTAAAGTTGATGAAGGGAAATATGTAGGTTTAGTGACCGCAAGTTATTTTGCTGGTAGTAAAATAACTTGCGGTAAATATTGAGTGGGATATACAGAGTATAAATGTTTCAGAAAATCAAAGAGAAATAAAAGGAGAGTGGAATTTTAGTCTTAGTCTACATGCGCCGAAAAGTAGAGATATTGTTTTAGCTGATATTATAATTGATTTAAAGAAATAAAAAAGGAAAGGACTGTCTTGTAAATAAGCAGTCCTTTTTCTTTTATTAAGAAGTTGTAACTAATAAGGCGTGGGGGTGCTGCGTTTTATATTCTTCTTTCCAAGGAATGTTTAATTGCTCCCAAGTCTGCCCGCTATCTAATGATTGAAATACACCATTATTATTTAAAGTATAAAATGTATGAGGTTCGGCAGGATTTGTTGCAAGCATAGAGATGACAGTTCCGATTGCTGACGATAGCCCGTGTTGCACTTTTTGGAAAGGAGTGTTTTTTGTTTTTCGATAAATATAAGATTCATAAGGTATACGATGGTGAGCTAGGTCAGCATTTGGTGCAGCAGAGACAAGTATCGTATCACAATCACCTGGATCGATAGCCATACTATATAAATAGTGATGTTCTAAGCCCTCGCTACAAGAAATCCAACTGTTTCCGCTATTATAACTTTCGAGGTATGCACGTTCAGAACCACTCATAAACCCATCGCCACATGATGCGTAAAGACGATTTGGAGCCAGTGGGTGCATAAGTAGTTGGTGAGCATCGATAGGAGCACCGAATTTTTTATCCTCCCATGTTTGGCCATTATCTTTACTTTGGATAACAGCTCCTGCTTCAATTGATACATGTAGCGTATCTTGTTTATTTGGATCGACTGTAATCCAGCGAACATGATGTGTAAATGGGCGTGGTGGAAATGCCCATGTATATGAGGAAAGTAATGATTTCATATTTTTACACTCGCTCCATGTTTCTCCGCCGTTTTCTGAATAAAACAAAGCACTAGGTTCTGTTCCTACATAAACAACACCATAGCCATTAACTTGTTTAATAGGACTTATAGAGATAGAAGTAATAGCAGAATGTAAAATGCCATCTTCTTTAGGAAAGTCAAAATAACGATAAGAATCTCCAATTGGTCTCCAAGACTCGCCCCTATCATCGCTTAGCCATAATCCCCGGCCAAATGTTCCACAATATATACGATTTGGTTGAAATGGGTCAACCGCAATACAAGTAGGTTGCATATTTTGTAAGTGATATTGAACTTGAAGTTCTTCATTTCTTTCTTCCACGACAAGAAGTTCACGTTCCATACAAAGGAATAATCGCTTCAATTTTATAGCCTCCTTTTCATTTCTTAACAGTATTAAATAATATGAGAAAGAAAAAGAAGTAGTCTTATTTTTGATTGAGAAAAAGGAAATAGTAGTAGGAATAACGAAAGGGGTATAAGTGAAGGGGTGGATCGTAGATAGGGGTATAAGTGAATAGACTTGGATAAATTAGTAAGGTTTGTCACATGATAATATGTAGATATTGTTTTTGAAGGGGATCTACATGGGACATTCACATCATCATGGTCATTCACAAAATAAAAAAGCATTAATGATAGCATTCATATTAACGACGGGATTTATGATTGCCGAGGTCATTGGCGGATTTGTAACGAATAGTTTAGCACTTTTATCAGATGCTGGGCATATGCTAAGTGACGCAGTATCTCTTGCTTTAAGTTTGCTGGCTTTTAAAATTGGAGAAAAAAAACGACTTTAGAAAAAACGTACGGGTATAAGCGAATTGAAATGTTAGCCGCATTATGTAATGGTGTCGTTCTTATCGTTATTTCGATATACATTTTTATCGAAGCAATTCGCCGTTTTCAAGAACCAGTAGAGATTGCTAGTAATGGGATGTTACTCATCGCTGTTCTTGGGTTATTTATTAATATTACATCAGCATGGATTTTAACGCGAGGCGGAGATGTAAAAGAAAATTTAAATGTACGAAGCGCATTTTTACATGTATTAGGTGATTTGCTAGGTTCAGTAGGAGCGATTATAGCTGCATTACTCATTAAGTTTTTTGGATGGACGGCTGCCGATCCAATTGCCAGTATCCTCGTTTCCATATTAGTCATAATAAGTGGCTGGCGTGTAACACGTGATACCGTTCATATATTGATGGAAGGTACACCGGGGCATATTAATATAGAAGAAGTGAAAGATACATTATTAAACATTGCAATTGTAAAAGAGGTCCACGATTTACACATATGGTCGGTGACATCGGATTTTCAAGTTTTAACTTGTCATCTTGTTGTAGAAAAGGAAGATGATACACAAGTTGTATTAGTTCAGGCATCAAATGTATTGAAAGAAAAGTTTCATGTAGAACATGTGACAATTCAAGTGGAAGTGGAAGGGAAATTTAGTCATATTGAAGCAGACTGCGTATTATGAAAGAAAAAAGATGATAAAAAGTGTCATAAACATCCTCTGGTAACATACATATATATAATGTGGCCACAAACAGTTTGTAAGGTAAATATTTCATCAAATTACTTTACTTATAAAGTATCATCTTTTATAATCAAAGTGGTAATTGACAAAGATTATCATTTTCAATAATTGTAGAAAGGAGTTTTTTAAAAAGATGAGTAGTCAACTCCGTTTTGCTGTTGAAAATCGTAAAAGGCAGTTAATTGATCAGTTAATTGGGGCAGGGGTGTTTAAAGTTCTCGACCGACAATTATACGAGCTTTCCTTAGAGGAACTAGAAAAAGAGTATAGCGACATTGAGAAATATGCCGAGATTCGTGCATAGTCATATAGAATTGTAAAGAAAGAGCCGTTTGTGTTGAGAGAATACGTAAACGGCTCTTTTCATTATTCCATAGAGATTATTTTTTGGATTTCTTTCATCGGCCGTAGCCAGTTTTGAGACATGATTTGTTCTATATGTGCTGCATCCTGGTTTTTTAATGCTTCGATGATTAAATTGTGTTCTTCAATCGATTGACGTGCAGGAATGAAGTTCTGGAAAAAAAGGTATTCAAGACGTAATACATGAAGTTGTATGTTTGCTAAGAAGGGTTCGATATATGTATTTTTAGCGATGGATACGATTGTATTATGAAATTGTATATCTAAGTGTAATGCTTGTTTTGAATTTTTTTCATCTATGGCATTTTGAAACGCTTTGTTTATTTCAGAAAGTCTTATCAGGTCAGTTTCGTTTATTTGATGAATTGCTTGTTTTCCAATAATAGTATGAAGGCCAGCGATCGTTTCATAAATGACAGATACATCTTTTAATTTTATAGGAGAAATTTTCGTTTTTTGACCAGGGATCATCTCCACTAGACCCGAAAGCTCTAAGACTTGTAACGCCTCTCTAACGGGTGTTCTACTGACACCTAAGGCTTCTGCTAGCTCTCCATCATTAATTTTTTCATCAGGTTGTAAAACACCTTCAATAATCCAATTCTGTAATTGATTTAACACAAGTGACTTAGCGGATACTCTTTCTTGCTTTCGATAGTTTGGAGGAATAGGCATAATAAAATATTTCCTTTCATTTAATATTTTGCTTTTTTGTCTCGACAAGTTGTAATTTAGGTTTTCCTTCATCTGGTTTTTGGCTTAGTACAAGTACCATTACAATAACGCAAAGAGCGCCTAATAATTGAAATGATTGAAGCGGAACATGCAAAATTAAAATCGAAGAAATGATAGCTGCTAGTGGCTCTGTACAACCAAATAATGTAGTTTCTTTTGGTGTAAGATACCGTATGCTGTCTAAATATAAATAAAATGCGATGAGTGTTCCGAAAATCACAACGAATACAATGAGAAACAGGTTGTTAGGCTGTAAATATTTCATGCCTGATAATAAAATAAACTCGTTCGTGGATAAAAAGTGTAAGGTGGTTACACCAATTCCTCCAATAATCATGCTCCATCCAACAATGACAGATGAAGACCATTTCTCTAATAATTCCTTTGAATAAAGGCTGTAGAATGCTAGTGACAGACCAGATAAAATACCCCAAATGATAGCCGGTGTTGAAACAGCCAAATTATCAATGGATCCATTCGTTAGTAAGAAAAAGGTTCCGATTAAAGAGAGGGCGATAGAAATAAAATCGATTTTCGTAGGACGAATATTCCATTTAAAGATAAGGTAAACAGTGATAAATATCGGCGCTAAATATTGTAATAATGTTGCAACTGCAGCATTACCTTCCTTAATAGATGCAAAATAGGTGTATTGTACTGCAAGCATTCCTAACAATCCAAACAGAATCATTTTGTTTGCATCGGCCTTTTGTTTCCAAATGCCGAATACTTCTGATTTTTTACTACCAAATGAGGAGAATAAGAGCAGAATACTTCCGGATATAAGTAAGCGGATTGTAACTAACCATTCTGTAGAGACATTTTCTTGTTGAAAAAGTTGTTGTGCAGCAGTTCCAGATAATCCCCATAAACTTGCCCCCGTAATGACCATAATAATGCCTTTCAATCTTCCTGAATCCATAGATAAATCCTCCTTTCGGAAAGGAAATTTAATTTGAATATTGAATACAATATGCAATATATCACAAGTAATGTAAAAAATAAACGGAATTTTAAAACATTTAAAACATTTAAAACAATAACTGCTAGATGTAATTATGATAAAATATTGTAAAGGGGGGGATTTGATGATTGGCGGATTTATCATTTGTTTTCTTGTAGGTATGTTAATTATTATTCTAGGATACCAAACTCATATAAAAAAGAGGTTATTTCTTCTTACTGGATATCAAGAAGAGACGTTTATAGGAGATAAGAAAAAACTTGCTAAAATAGCAGGGTTTTTTTCTTATGTAATAGGAATTGCTACCGCTCTTTTGCCATTTGGATTAGAAGCAATTGGTGACGCTGCGGAGATTAGCTATGGGGTTTTTGTTGTGATAAGTACAATTGTACTTATTATATGGGGGAATGTAATAAATAAACCTAAAAAATAATTTGAAATAAGATGATAACCATTTAAGGAAACCATCTTATTTTTTTACTTTATATTATGATACAACGGTGAAAGGTGGAATTGGATCAACAAAATTGTCCCAATTCTGTTTCATTTCTTCTTCGGTTAATAAGCACGTATCTAAAGAACGTTCAATTTCATATTGATTCATTTCAACTCCAATAAAGACTAGTTCTGTTATTCGATCTCCGTACTGCTCATCCCAATTCTTTAGTATTCCGGGCTCTTCTATAAGTATTTGCTGCTGCTCAGCTTCTGGTAATGCTGCAATCCATTCACCAGCTCCCTGGATGGTAATCGAAGAACCAGCTTGAGATAAAAGTCCCATCATATGATTACGAGATGCGAGCCAAAAAAAGCCTTTCGCTCTTACAACATCCAAAGGCCATTTTTTTAACCAATGCATAAGTCGAACAGGATGAAATGGACGCTTGCGGCGATAAACAAAGGAACTAATGCCGTATTCTTCTGTTTCTGGCGTATGGTGATCATTATTTAACTCTTGAATCCAACCAGCTGCTTGACTTGCTTCATCATAATTAAATAAATTCGTATTTAAAATTTCATTTAGTGGTACTGTGCTAAATGAAGATTCAATAATTTTTGCACTAGGATTTAATTTTTGTAATAGAAGATGGAGTTCGAGGATATCTTCTTTTTCTAGTAAATCCACTTTGTTCAAAAGAATAACATTTGCAAACTCAATTTGATCTATTAGTAGATCGATAACTTCTCGTGTATCACTTTCATCGATTGCTTGCTTTCGATCTAGTAAACTTTCCCCGGCAGCAAAGTCATCCCAAAATCGATTGGAGTCGACTACAGTAACCATTGTATCAAGGCGACATGTACTTGTTAAATCAATGCTAAGTTCTTCGTCCATATATGTAAATGTTTGTGCAACAGGAATTGGTTCACTAATTCCAGAAGATTCAATCACAATATAGTCAATATCTCCTGCCTCAACAAGACGATTTACTTCAATGATTAAATCTTCTCGAAGTGTGCAACAAATGCAACCGTTTTGAATCTCTACTAATTTTTCTTCTGTACGAGAAAAACCTCCTTGTTTCACAAGAGCAGCATCAATATTTACTTCGCTCATATCATTTACAATGACAGCTACTTTTAAGCCCTCTCTATTTGTCAAAATATGATTCAATAATGTTGTTTTTCCAGAACCTAAAAAACCACTTAATACGGTAATGGGTACCTTTTTCATTGTATATTCCTCCTTTTAAATCGTAATGATTACGTTTTATGATAAATGACTTTATAAAGAAATGCAAGAATAAATCATAATGGTTCCGATTTGTGAATAAAAATGAAGTATGAAAAATGTTTGGGTGTTGTCATAGAAAAAGAGGACAAGCATACGTTTAAATATGAATAAAATGGAGGCGGGGAAGTTGGTTTTTAATAGAATTTCAAAAGAGTTAATTGGCACGTTCCTCATTGCAATCTTTCTTTTTTTATTATTTTTTGTAGATTTTACAAGTTTATCAAACTTACACAAGAGTATTCCGAAAGAATGGCTGAACGTAAATACAATTTTTTTAAGTATTTTCTTTGAGGCAGTACCTTTTATTTTATTAGGAGTTCTTGTTTCTTCAGTCATTCAAGTGTTTGTGACAGAGGAGATGATTCGAAAAATATTACCAAAATCAGCAATTGTTGCGATGATTCCTGCGGCATTTGTTGGTGCCCTTTTTCCTATGTGTGAGTGCGTCATCATTCCTGTAGTAAGACGTCTCATTCAGAAAGGTTTACCCACGCATATAGGAATAGTGATTTTAGTAAGTGCTCCAATTTTAAATCCAATTGTGTTTTTATCAACGTATTATGCATTTCGAACAAATCTTCATATTGTATATGCTCGTTTTGGATTGGCTCTATTCGTTGCGTTATTGATAGGTTTAGTTATGTATTATGTTTACCGCAATAAAAGCATTGTGAAAGAGCAAAAGGTCATTTCTCATGATGAGAAGAAAAAAAGTTGGCGAGATGTAATAAGTCATGGCGTGGATGAATTTTTTGATACAGGCAAGTATTTATTAATTGGTGCGTTCTTAGCCAGTTTATTTCAGACATTTTTAAATCGTAATGTGCTTGCAGAAGTTGCAAATAGTGAAGTGATTTCACCATTTGTTATGATGGCATTTGGATATGTACTATCACTTTGTTCAGAAGCAGATGCATTTATCGCAGCATCATTTGGTCATATATTTTCAGTAAAAGCACTCGTTGCTTTTCTAGTATTTGGTCCGATGTTAGATTTGAAAAATACATTGATGTTATTTGCTTACTTTCAAAAAAGATTTGTTTTCTTCTTTATTGGAATTGTCACGATGAGTGTATATATCGTTGTTCAGTTTGCGATGAGTTAGGAGATGATGATAATGAAAAAGCAAAGTAAACAAGAATTTCATGCATATATTCGAGGTGTTATTTTACTTGGGTTTGCAATGCTCTTGTTCAAATTATTGGTAACAGGGAATATTGCTAATTTTATTGCACCTAAAATGATAAAATTTATCTATTTCGCGTTTTTTCTTTCGCTCATTTTAGGTTGCTTACAAGTATGGAATGGGAAAGGGGAGAAAAAAAGAAAATGTGATTGCTGCGAAAATCATACCGTGCCAAAATCAAAAATTGGAATTTTTACGTTATATGCAATATTTTTTATTCCAATTGTAAGTGCCTTTTTATTTTCTAATGTAACAATTGATGGTAGCGTAGCAGCAAATCGTGGTATGAATCAAAGTGCAGGAGCGAAGCAACAGTCCAAAAATTCCGACTGGAGAGAGATATTAGTTGATCAAGAAGAAGAACCCATTCAAAAACTTCCTAAACCAAAGCAGTCGGAAGAAGAATTAGAAAAAAGCTTAATGAAGCAAAATACAATTCAAGTAAATAATGAAACTTATATTCAAACGATGAATGTAATTGGTCAAGATGTGCTTGGATTTAAAGGGAAAGAAATCACATTTACGGGTTTTGTTTATCATGATAAAGAAGTAAAGGGGGATGAAATAGTAGTTGCTCGTTATGGAATTACATGTTGTGTTGCTGATGCTTCTGTTTGGGGAATGATTGTTTCAGGTAAAGATGTGAAAAATCTTCCAGAAGAAATATGGGTGAAAGTAACAGGGACACTAGATGAAACGACATATAAAGGGACGCTATTTCCACTTGTAAAACTAAATAAAGCAGAAAAAATAGAAACGCCGAAGGACCCATATGTGTATGATGCTTTGCCGCAGTGATAATTTGAAATAGTTATTAGTACTGCTAAGGAATAAAGGTAGAAGACGTAAAGAAATATATATAAATTATTAATTAAAAAAGAATAACAGAATATATTCGGAAGTTTAGGGCTATCCTTGAATTCTTATTACATTTTTGGTTACACAAAGTTTCATGAGAAAATCTTAAATCATGATGGTGTACTTTTAGGAGTGGGAATTTTAGTTTTACACTTTTCAATTTTTTTAGCATTAAGCTTGTATGATTTTAAAAGAAAAGACCTGGTGCATTAATGGAGGTTTTCTTTCATATATTAAGGGGATATCTATATAATGAAATGATAGAAAAAACACAAAACTGTTGAACGATTTAGTTCAGCAGTTTTTTTGCCTTTTAGGTTGTTTTTAGGCAAGTATAAATAAAAATACGGTTTTTTAATAATTTTCATTGCGAAATATCGGCTCTACTTTTACAATAGAAAAGGTGTATATTTATTATACTAAAAAAACAAATCGGAATAATGTGAAAATTGTATTTTGCTTGTGTGCATTTTATACAAAAGTACATATTAGGCGACATACATCATGTTATCGACTTGTAAGGAGAGAAGCAAATGAAAAGTGTAAGATTACCATCGATTCCAGAAATCATTATTCTTTTATTACTGTTTCTTGCTGTTGTCTTTTCCTTTCAAACGATCTTTAATTTGCCTATCCAATTAGCGCTATTTATTTCATGGTTTTTAGTAATTGCGCTTGGACTAAGGCTAGGGTTTCGTTATCAAGAATTGCAAGATGCAATTACAAAGGGAATTTCCAACGGATTAGAAGCTATTCTCATCTTAGTTGCTGTAGGAGCACTAATTGGAACATGGATTGCTGGCGGTGTTGTACCGACATTGATTTACTACGGATTAGAATTCATTCATCCGAGCATATTCTTATTAGCAACATTAATTATTTGTTCCATTACTTCGATTGCAACAGGTACATCGTGGGGAACAGTTGGTACAGCTGGTATTGCCATGATGGCAATCGGTGAAGGTCTTGGCTTACCACTTCCATTAGTTGCCGGAGCAGTACTTTCAGGAGCATACTTTGGGGACAAGTTATCTCCGCTTTCTGATAGTACAGTACTTGCTGCTTCAATGGCAAAAGTAGATGTTATTGCGCACGTTCGTGCGATGCTTGTACTAGATGTTCCAGCGTACATTATTACCGGAATTATGTTTACAGTTGCTGGTTGGATGTATGGTGGAGACAATGTTGATTTAAACAGAGTTGAATTTTTAAAAGAGGCATTATTAAAGCAATTTGATATTAAAATATGGATGCTTGTTCCAGCTGTTATTGTTATTGCACTATTAGCAATGAAAAAACCATCAATGCCAACAATTGCGATGGGTGCGCTTCTCGGTGCAGTTTGGGCAACATTGTTCCAAGGTATGCACTTTGGAGATGCAATTGGAACAGCATATAACGGTTTCTCTATTGAATCAGGTGTGGATTTCATTGATAAGTTGCTAAATCGCGGCGGAATCAATGGTATGCTTGGTTCAGTAGCTGTTATTATTTTTGGATTAGGTTTCGGAGGGTTACTTGAAAAACTAGGTGTTTTAAAAGTAATTGTATCAAAATTTGAGAAGAAACTAAACTCTGCAGGAAATGTAACGCTGTCTACATTAATTGTTGCTTTCCTAGCAAACGTATTTGGCTGTGCGATGTACGTATCACTTATTTTAACACCAAAAATTATGCAAGACAGCTATGATAAATTAAAACTTGATCGCCGTATATTAGCACGTAATTCAGAGGTAGGTGGAACGCTAACTTCAGGTATGGTTCCATGGTCTGATAATGGTATCTTTATGGCTGGTATTTTAGGTGTCGCAACATTATCATACATTCCATTCATGTGGATGAGCTTCGTATCATTAGCACTAGCAGTTATATACGGATATACAGGGAAATTCATCTGGTATGTTGATGATGCTAAAAAAGGAAAACAGGCATCATAATATATAGAATTATCTCTATTATTGGTTCATTAGAGATGTTTTTACCTTATAATATTAAGTCAACCCGTAAGTTCAATGCGAACTTACGGGTTGTTTCGTTTCTGGTGATATTCGTATATTTCCCCTATGAGAAAGCAAAATATATAGTATCAAAAACAGGAGGAGAGCTATGGCCGAATCATTATTGTTGGAGTATGGGGGAATTATATTAATTCTTATCGCATTAGAAGGGGTTTTATCGGCGGATAATGCTCTTGTGCTTGCTATTATGGTTAAGCACTTACCTGAAGATGATAGGAAAAAGGCATTGTTTTATGGATTGTTTGGAGCATTCCTATTTCGATTTGGATCATTATTTTTAATTTCATTTCTTGTGAATGTATGGCAGATGCAAGCGATTGGTGCGATTTATTTATTGTTTCTTTCTGCTAGAAGTTTGGTTAAAGTATATCGAAAAAAGAAGTGGCAAAGAGAAAAGCGTGGAGAGCAGGGAAAAAAGATTGAAGAACATACTTCGAAAAAGAAAAGTGGTTTTTGGTTAACAGTTCTGAAAGTAGAGATTACAGATACTGCATTTGCGATTGATTCAATTTTAGCTGCAGTGGCTCTTACTTTAACTATTACACCACTAAATAAAGGGATGGTAGGTGGTCTTGATGCAGGAAGATTTTTCGTCATTTTAACTGGTGGAATGGCTGGTTTAATTATTATGCGATTCGCAGCTACCTACTTTGTGAAGTTGTTGCGTGAAAGACCTGGTCTTGAAACAGCGGCATTTATGATTGTTGGGTGGGTTGGTGTGAAGCTTATTATTTCAACGTTAGCACATCCTATGGTTGGAATCATCGATAAGGATTTCCCTCAATCAGTTACGTGGAAAGCTATTTTTTATATCGTATTAATTGCGATTGGCGTTTGCGGTTGGTTTTTATCACCTGATCCATCTGAAACATAATTTTTTAAATATAGAATTATGAGTAAATAAGAGTGAGAATCCTTATCATTTGAAGGGAAGTCTGTTACAATAAAAACGTAGCAATTATATTTTCAAGGGGATGAAAACATGGAGTACAGAATTGAAAGAGATACTTTAGGAGAAATGAAAGTTCCAGCTGATAAATTATGGGCAGCGCAAACACAACGCAGTAAAGAAAACTTTCCGATTGGAACGGAGCATATGCCACTTGAAATTGTGCAAGCATTTGCAATTTTAAAGAAGAGTGCAGCAATTAGCAACGAGAAGTTAGGAAAGTTATCCGAGGAGAAGGCTCATGCAATCGTAGAAGCGGTTGATGAAATTTTAGCAGGAAAATGGAATGAACATTTCCCACTTGTTGTATGGCAAACGGGTAGCGGAACACAATCGAATATGAATGTGAATGAAGTAATCGCAAACCGAGGAAATCAAATTTTAAAAGAAAAAGGACTTGATGTACATATTCATCCAAATGATGATGTGAATATGTCCCAAAGTTCAAATGACACATTTCCAACAGCGCTTCACGTTGCTTGCGTGATCGCGGTAGAAAATCAAGTGTTACCAGCAATTATAAAATTAAAGGAAACGTTAGAGAAAAAAGTAAATGAGTTTCAAAATATTATTAAAATCGGTCGTACGCATTTGCAAGATGCAACACCTTTAACATTAGGGCAAGAAATTAGTGGTTGGCATCGTATGCTAGAAAAAACGGAGCGTATGATTGCTGATAGCAATACATATATGAAGGAACTTGCGATTGGTGGTACTGCAGTTGGAACAGGCATTAATGCTCATCCTAAATTTGGTGAGATGGTAGCAGAGGAAATTAGCCAGTTTACAGGTAAGCAATTTGTATCAGCGCCAAATAAGTTTCATGCATTAACAAGTCATGATGAGGCTGTGTTTGCACATGGTGCATTAAAAGCATTAGCAGCTGACTTAATGAAAATTGCAAACGATGTACGTTGGCTCGCAAGTGGTCCACGTAGTGGTCTTGGTGAAATTATTATTCCTGCAAATGAGCCAGGAAGTTCAATTATGCCGGGTAAAGTAAATCCAACGCAAAGTGAAGCATTAACAATGGTGGCAGCGCAAGTTATGGGAAATGATGCAACGATTGGCTTTGCAGCGAGCCAAGGTAACTTTGAGTTAAACGTATTTAAACCGGTAATTGCATATAATTTCTTACAATCAGCTCGTTTATTAGCCGATGCGACGATTTCGTTCAATGATAAATGTGCGGTCGGTATTGAAGCGAATGAAGAAGTGATTAACCAGAATGTAAATCGTTCTTTAATGCTAGTTACAGCATTAAATCCACATATTGGATATGAAAATGCAGCGAAAATTGCGAAGCATGCTCATAAAGAGGGATTAACGTTAAAAGAAGCAGCATTACAATCAGGATTATTAACAGAAGAACAGTTCGATGAAATTGTAGATCCGAAGAAAATGATTGCACCGAAAGAATAAGCATTAATGAATAATGAAGAGCCAAGATTCTAAATTGAGAATTTTGGCTTTTTTTATGGTGAAATAATGAAAAAAGACTAACCAAAAGAGAGAGTTAGTCCTAAAAGAAGATTAAAAGTTAATATTTAAACTGTGGTTCTGTTTGAAGATAATAGCCATTTCTTACATGACCAGTCCAGTTTGCAAAAAACTGCCTCCATGAAACACTATTAAAAAATGAATCTATGGATTGTGTTTCAGAATTCCAATCTAAAATTAAAAATGGAGCATTTCCTAATTGCCAAATTCCTCTGTTAACATCAGTTCCTGTTTCTCGAATTAATAATAACGGAAGCCCATATTGATACCCCATGGAAGGTTCAATCTGTGAAAAAGGAGTTCCTTCCCAAAATGGATCTTGAGGTTGAAATGCTCCTACATTGGTTCTAATTCCTTGCACAAAAAACATTTGGAAATTTACTGCTACTAAACCATAACTTGATAAAATCATTCGTCGTATACTTGTTAATGGTGACTCAGGGTATTGATCACTTCGTGGGATTGTACGTGGGAAAAGAAGAGCTTGTTCAATTTCAAGAATCAATCGATCTAGAAATTGTTGTTGTAGTTGGTTAAGCGTATTTATAGTACTTAAAAATACAGGGATTCGAAAAGCTTGATCTATAGCAGCCTGAAGTTTTAATGATGTAAATACACCTTGTCCAGTGTTTACATAAGGTTTATTGTCTGTATTCTCCATTATATTCCTCCTTTCTTAATTATTTATAATATATGCATATGGAGGTTTAAAGTGAGGAATTGTACATTTTTATTAAGTTAACTATATTTTGTTTATAAGTAAAGACCCGCTAATACTATTTATTAGCGAGTTTATCTAATACTTTCAAATGGGGATATTTTTCCTTTAATAGGGATTTGTTTTTTATCTAAACGATTTTAAAAATGTTTATAAAATGGATAAACAAAATATTGAAATGTTTATTTTAGTTGTGTTAAGATGATGAAGTGATAATAAACGATATCGTGATTTGTTTGTGTTTATAATAAACTACTTGGAGGATTGTTTAGTATGAATGATATTTCAGAGAAGTTTTGGGATGCGTCAATCGAAGAATTAAAGAAAGGGTATGTGTTTGAAGAAGAAGCAGAAGAATATATTTGTTTAGCTTGTGGGGAGTCATTTATAAAAGGTGTAATTTATCAAGACAATCAAGTTTTATATGAAGCCGAGAAGTTTGTACAATTACACATTCAAAATGAGCATACGTCTATGTTTGATTATTTATTGAACCTTGATAAAAAATATACAGGTTTAACGGATTTGCAAAAGAAGATGGTTCAATTTTTTTACATGGGATTCAATGATAAAGAAATTGTGAAAGAGATGGATGGGGGCAGTACATCGACAATTCGTAATCATCGCTTCACATTGCGTGAGAAGATGAAGCAAGCGAAAGTATTTTTAGCACTCATGGAACTGTCCGAAGAAAAATCAAAAGTGCCATCTAAATTTGTACCTATTCATAGAACAGCTACGATGGTGGACGATCGGTACAATATTACGGAAGAAGAAAATGATGAAGTATTAAAGTTGCATTTTACAGAAGGATTAGACGGTCCACTGGCAAAATTTCCGAAAAAACAAAAACGTAAATTAATTATATTACGTCATTTAATAAAAAAATTTAATAGTAACGAAAAGTACACAGAAAAAGAAGTGAATGAAGTTTTGGAAAGTGTATATCCAGACTTTGTAACTTTAAGAAGGTATTTAATTGAATATGGTTTTTTAGATCGAACGCCTGATGGAAGTCAATATTGGGTGAAGTTATAAGGAAGGGGAAAGGAAAATGAATAGAAGAGCAGAATTAAAACAACGATACAAAGAGATAGAGGTTAAAGCAGGTATTTATCGTATTACAAATACAAAAAACCAAAAAATGTATATTGAGAGTACGACGAATTTAAAGACGATGAGTGGTAGACGTTTTGAACTCAATGTAGGTTCTCATACAAATAGAACATTGCAAGAAGACTGGAAGCAATACGGTGCAGATGCCTTTGAATTTGAAGTGCTAGAAGTCTTGAAAAAGAAAGAGACTGGGTATTTTAATGCTAAGGAAGAATTGAAAAAATTAGAAGAGAAGTGGCTGGAGGAATTGCAGCCATATGGAGAGCGCGGGTACAACCGAGCAATCTCTTAATAAAAGGAGAAATGAAAGTTGAAATCACCGGCAAATAATATTCAAGAAGGTGTAGAATCACAAAATCAACAAAAAGAAGGGAAGCCAATATGGAAATCAATGTCCATGTTTTTAGTTCCCTTACTTTTAAGTAATGTATTACAATCAGTTGGACAGTTGTTTGGGATGGTAGTGGTAGGACGATGGCTTGGTGAACAAGATTTAGCTGCTATTTCAGCATTCTTTCCATTGTTTTTCTTACTTGTTTCGTTTGTAATTGGAATCGGATCTGGTAGTTCCATTTTAATTGGTCAGGCTTTTGGAGCGCGTAATGAGGAGCGTTTAAAGGCTATTGTTGGTACAACACTTACATTTACGTTTATCATAGGAGTTGTTTTGGCAGTAGTAGGAAATGTATTTGCCATGGATATTATGCGCTTTATGGGGACACCGGAAAATATTATTGATATGAGTGTACATTATGCACGTATTTTATTTATTTCCATGCCGGTTTTATTCTTATATTTTGCATATACAACATTTATGCGAGGTACAGGAGATTCTAAAACGCCATTTTATTTCTTGATTGTTAGTACAGTACTGAACATGATATTATTACCTATTCTTATTTTTGGCTGGCTCGGAATGCCGAAGCTTGATGTGTATGGCGCTGCTTATGCCTCTGTTATATCAACAATTATAACATTTGTTGTCATGCTTATTTATTTAAAGAAGAAAAACCATCCATTGCAATTGGATGAAACAGTCCGAAAATACCTTCGTATGGATTGGGAATTATTAAAGTTATTATTACGCCTTGGTATTCCTGCAAGTATTAATATGATCTTAGTTTCGTTATCTGAAATTGCAGTAATTGCATTTGTAAATCGCTTCGGTTCTGATGCGACTGCAGCCTATGGAGTCGTGAACCAAGTCGCAAGTTATGTACAAATGCCAGCAGTTAGCCTTGGGATTACTGTATCTATTTTTGCTGCACAATCCATTGGTGCGAATCAATTCGATCGATTACAGAAAGTCGTTCGAGCTGGGATTGTGCTGAACTATATTATCGGTGGTGTATTAATCGCTCTAATTTACATGTTTTCAAGAGAGATTTTATCACTGTTCCTAACAAATCCAGATACAATTGAAATTGCGCATAGTTTAGTTATGATTACGCTTTGGAGTTATTTAATTTTCGGTCATGCACAAATTATTGGTGCGACGATGCGGGCGAGCGGAACCGTACTATGGCCAACTATTATCGGTGTTGTATCGATTTGGCTTGTGGAAGTACCGGTTGCTTATTTCTTATCATACCATACGGATCTTGGTATAGAAGGTATATGGATTGGATATCCAGCAGCGTTTATTGTAAGTTTAATTTTACAATACGCGTACTATAAATTTTCATGGCAGAAGAAACGGATTGCGAGGCTTGTTAGTTAAATAGAAAACAAATAAAAGTGTCCCTGGGCTTTCTAGTTTAGGGACACTTTTATTTTATATGAGTACTCATAAATAACTTTTTAAAGTTACATCGAAATGGTGTCTCATGAGTGTTCCATCATGCATATAGAATTCCCAAGCTTTCTCTGGATCTCCGATAATCTCAAAGGAATTTTCGGTTATATATAAAGCACAGTTATCCTCTAAAGCGATTCCTTCGATGTTACGTGCGTGGTTTTGTAAGAATAGATGGAAGGCGGTTGCTCTATCTGGCTGATTGTAATGAGGACAGAGATGTTTATTTATTATATTCCAGCCATCGCTTTCTACATAACCATCTCCTTTATAATTAGAACGAAGCCCGGTTGTAAACCAGCACATAGCACCAGCGCTATACCCTGCAATGAATGTTTCATTGTGCAAGGCAGCTATTAACTTTTCATCTATTTTGTTTTCCTTCCACTTTTCAAGCATATTGATATAATTTCCTCCGCCTAGATAGATAAGGTCCGCAAAATGGATCATTTCACTTATTTTATCTTCGCTAGGACATTCTTTTATGCAGCATAGAATGTGAACATCACATTGTAACTGCTTTTCAAATGTTTCTCTAAAGTCTTTTATATACTCTTCATCATCATTGCTTGCTGTTGGGATAAACAATACTCTTGGAGATTGTTTCCCAGTTACCTCTATAAGTCGTTGATTTATATGGAAATGATCTGTTTGTTCAAAGTAACCTCCACCAATTACAGCTAATTTCATAATGAATCACCACCTAATAGATTTTTGTTATTGATAAAGTTTCGCTGTAGAGAAGTTTCTTTCCTTCTGTAACAAAAGATGAAAATGAAAAAGCGTGCATGAATAAGGAAAAGGGATGTACGGTATTTTAACATATGTTCCGAAAAGAAGTCCCCTTCCTCAAGGAACGAGAAGGGCGTGGCCCAGCGAGTAGGCTTGTGGAGGAGAATTAGCAATAAAAGAGAAAGTCTGTTGACTTTTGAAGCTCCCACTTCAAACAGACTGTAAGGTCGTTAAGTGGTGGGTAGTTCACTAAATCTATATTTGACCTTTCGTTTATTTTATACTACAATTTGTAGTGTGAAAGGAGACATAGTATGTTTACCCAAAACTATAAATTAAATGAGCAAGGATTAAACCATTTCTTTGGACCGCTCGAAGCGAAGATTATGGAGATTATTTGGAATACCCCGGATATTACCATCAAAGAAGTTCAGCAAAAACTAGGTGAAGATTCTCCTGTGAATTTTAATACAGTAATGACTGTAATGAATCGCTTAGTAGAAAAAGGACACTTGCAAAAACAAATGGTAAAAAGAAGCGGTGTATACCGTGCTGTACAAACAAAAGAGTCCTTTTTATCAAATCAAACAAAGAAAATGACACAGGAATTGATGGGGGAATTTGGTGATCTCGTTGTGAATCACATGTTAGATGAACTAGACCAAGCTGATCCAGTTTTAATAAAGAAGTTAGAAGAAAAACTCAATCAACTGAAAAAAGAGGACTAGTGTGATGAAGTGGCAAATACGAAAAATGATATTGTTAGCAAGCATCATTAGTATTCTCTTTTTTGGTATGTTAGTGTACTACGTTACATATCCATTTTTCTTCGGAAATAAGGCATTTTTTCTATCACAGTTTTGTCTATTTGAGTTGCAAAAGCACATGAGAGAATTATCAATCATTCGCATCGTAATGGGAAGCTTGTTATTATTCACCTTATTTGTTATGTGTAAAAGAGTATGGAAGCAGTTTTTCTATAGCCAAAAATTAAAGAGGAATCTAGTTAGGATTACTCGTAAAGAAAAACAATTGTACTTGTTGCCGTCATTAGAAGTTGCAGCATTTACTATCGGAGTCATTCATCCAAAAATTGTCCTTTCAGAAGGTCTATTTCAATCTTTTTCAGAAGAAGAAATCGATGCAATTGTATTACATGAGGAATATCATCAAAAAAATCTTGATCCCTTAAAATTGTTTCTGTTTACGGTGTTAGCTGAAGGAATGGTATATATCCCGGTATTGAAAGGGATGTTACAGCGTTATCATACGTATCAGGAGCTATTGGCGGACAAATATGCGATGGATCAAATGAAATCATCGTTTGAATTAGGTAGTGCACTGTTAAAATTAATGAAAATAAAAACAGCATCTAATCCGTTTATAACAGCTTCTTTTGCGAAGACGGCAATCAATTTACGTATTGAACAAATTGTTAGCCCGTCATCTATAAAGCTCAGCATGCCGTTACATACGAATTCTGTTTACATGACTATGGGGCTATTTCTTATTTCGTTTGTACTGATTATTGGAGAGTGCATATAGCCTCTTTTTTTAATATCGAACACTACTTTTTGTAGTGTTTTGTAGGAGGAGTAAAATGAACGCAGCAGATTTAACGATATGGCTTGTAGTAGGTGCAGGGATTCTTTCGTTTGTATCACCCTGTTCGTTGCCACTATATCCATCTTATTTATCGTATATTACAGGTGTTTCTATTCAAGATTTAAAAGAAAAACGCGGTATGATGCAAAAAACAGCACTGATGCACACATTGTTTTTTATAATCGGTTTTTCCGTTATATTTTATGCATTAGGTTTATCTGTAAGTTGGATTGGTGTAACATTTTCATCCAATCAAAGACTTATTCAACAAATCGGTGGAATCTTTATTATTATTATGGGTTTATTTATGACAGGGCTCATTCAACCGAAATGGCTTATGTCTGAAAAGAAATTTCATTATAAAAGTAAATCAACTGGATATATTCGTTCTATTTTTGTTGGTATGACATATGCAGCTGGATGGACACCATGCGTGGGACCAATATTCTCAGCAGTATTAATGCTCGGTGCAACTAACCCAGATGAGGCACTTCTTTATATTACAGCTTATACACTTGGGTTTGCGGTTCCGTTCTTTGTTATGGCATTTTTTATAAGTAAGGTCAAATGGATCGTTACATATGCCAGTGCCATGATGAAAATTGGCGGTAGCATGATGATTTTGACAGGTATTTTACTTTATACGAACCAAATGACGAAAATAACAGCATTCTTTATCAGGTTATTTGATGGATTTACAGGATTTTAAAAAATAGGGGGAAAGAAAGTGAAAAAACTAATTGCAATTATACTGGCTGGAGCACTTATTTGGGCTGGAGTTAACTTTTATAATTCCAAGCAAGAAGAAAAAGAACGGAAAGCGAAACAAGCAGCACAGCAAGAGAAAGAAGTATTACCTCAAGTAGGATTTAAGGCACCGAAAATTACACTTAAAGGATTAGATGGAAAGCTTTATTCATTAAATGATGCAAAAGGTAAACCGTATATTATTAACTTTTGGGCATCATGGTGTGGTCCATGTGAGATGGAAGCACCGGACTTAGTACATCTTTATGATAAATATAAAGGAGAAATCGAAATTTTTGCGGTTAATGCAACGGTGAGCGATCCAGTACAAGAAGCAAAGGCATTTGCGGATCGTTTCGGATTTAAGTTTCCTGTTTTACTAGACATGGATGGAGTGGCTGGTCTTGATTATAAAGTTTTTTCATTACCAACAACGTTTTTTGTTGATAAAGATGGAATTATTGTAGACCAAGCACGCGGAGTATTACCCCCGGATCAATTGGAAAAGAAATTTAAACAATTGATTGAGCAGTAAAAGGAGTTCATGGAATGATGGAATGGATGGTAAAAATACAGCCGATTTCTCCCATAGTGGGAAGTTTGTTTGGACTCATGCTCATGAAATTAAAAATGAAAAGTCAAGGTCTTTTATATGAAAGAATGATGGATGCCATAACAAATGGATTTTTAATCATTATTTTAACATGGAAATTCGCACCAGTAATTTTGAATCCAGGGTGGGCTTTTCAATCGCCATGGCAAGCGTTATTAGCTGTAGGGAGTACTCATCACATTATAATTGGTTGTTTCATTGCAAGCGGATATATTGTATGGCGTAGTAAAAAGGTTGATTACTCGCTTTCTATTTTATTAGACATACTTCCATTTGGAATAGGGAGCATCATCATTTTCTATTTTTTATTCCATCAAAAGGTTGGTTTGCAGACAACAATGCCGTGGGGAATGAAACTTTATGATTCAAAGTTTTCTTATCATCCTATATACATGTATGAAATCATTATAGCAATTTGTATAATGGGATGGTTGTGGGTACAAAAGGAGAGACTAGGAACTAGAAAATACATAAGTTATTTTCTAATTGTAGAAGGAACTGCCCATATTTTTATTTCGCTTATAAGTGATCAAGTTCCGTTATTATTTGGTCTATCTATGCAGCAGTTACTTATTTTTGTTATGATTAGTATAGGTATTGTATTGCTTCCGAAAAAATAAAAACAGCAACACGCGAACGATTATTCGTGTGTTGCTGTTTTTTTAGTATTTTTATACATTGTATGAACCGATATCTTTTTATTTTGTCTCTCTTTACAACCATCAGTAAAAGGGCAATACATATTATTTATATATTGCCCTTTTACTGTATTTTTAGCTGAATGTATTAGAAGATAGGTGGGGTAACTGAAAATAAGACAACTGCATTTTGATTAAAATTATTTATCCATTTATGTTTTAAATACGCTGGTATCTTTACACTATCACCAGTTTCTAATATATACTCTTCTTCATCTAAATACACTGTAATCTTCCCTTCTAAAACAAATGCAACTTCTTCTCCTTTATGCTCTAGAAGATTTTCCGAGGAAGAAGTGTTCGGAGGCACAGTCATAAGTGTTGTTGCTAAATTTCCTGTGAAATCTGGTGATAACAATTCATAGGATAAATTATCAATAATCATTTTTTTTCGTTGATTGGACCGTACGATTAAATCATCTGTATTTGTTTCTTCGAGTAAAAAACTAAATGTTGGAACATCAAGAGCTTTAGCTAATACTTTTAATGTTTGGATGGAAGGGTTAGCGGAACCACGTTCAATTTGACTTAGCATAGACGGCGTAATTTCAGCCATCCTTGCTAGTTCTTTACTACTTAAACCTTTGACTTTTCTTTGTTTTTCGATCTTTTTACCGATATCTATATTTTCCATGATAGATTCTCCTTAATAAGATTTAATTATATTTAAAAAAATTAAATTTAAATTAACGTAAATGCGATTTTATGTTAAACTGTATTAAAATTAATTTAATTATAATTTATTATATAGCTGGCTACAAGGACATGAGGAGGAAGAGAAATGAAGGGGATAGAGGAATTGAAAGAACAATATCCACTATTAAACAATCTAATTTCATTGGAAGAAATATTTTGGGTGAATCCGAACATTGGAAATTTCCAAACAGCGATACAAGCTTCTCCGCTTACGGAGGACGATGTAAAAGGTGCTGAAGAGAGATTAAAGCGTTTCGCACCATATATTGCAAAAGTTTTCCCAGAAACGAAAGGGACGAATGGGATTATAGAATCTCCTTTAGTTAGAATACCTTCTATGAAACATTCTTTGGAGAAAAATTACGGGCAACCTCTATTAGGAGAAATAGTATTAAAATGTGATAGTCACCTTCCGATATCAGGCTCAATCAAGGCTAGAGGTGGCATTTATGAAGTGTTGAAACACGCAGAAGAATTAGCTTTTCAGCACGAAATGTTAACGGAGCAAGATGATTATTCAATTTTAGATAGTGATAGATTCAGAGACTTTTTCGCAGAGTATTCTATTGCGGTAGGATCAACTGGGAATTTAGGGCTTAGTATCGGCATTATGAGTGCTAAGTTAGGCTTTAATGTAACTGTTCACATGTCAGCTGATGCGAAACAATGGAAAAAAGATTTACTAAGAAGTAAAAATGTAACGGTTATTGAATATGAAGCGGATTATAGTAAAGCGGTAGAAGAGGGGAGATTGCAAGCGGAGGCAGACCCTCATTGCTATTTTGTTGATGATGAAAATTCTCATGATTTATTTTTAGGGTACGCGGTGGCAGCATCTCGATTGCAAAAACAGTTAGAAGGGTTAGACATTGTAGTAGATGAAGAACATCCTTTATTCGTTTACCTTCCGTGCGGGGTAGGTGGTGGACCTGGAGGAGTCGCATTTGGTTTAAAGTTATTGTATAAGGACAATGTCCATTGCTTTTTTGCAGAGCCTACTCATTCACCATGTATGTTACTCGGTTTAATGACTGGGCTTCATGATAAAATTGCGGTTCAAGATATTGGTATCGATAATGTAACAGATGCGGATGGTCTTGCAGTAGGAAGACCATCTGGATTTGTCGGTAAAACGATGGAACCGTTTCTAAGTGGGAATTACACAGTTAGCGATGAAGAGTTATATAAGTTGTTAAAAGAGCTTGCTGATACAGAAAAAATCTACTTAGAGCCTTCTGCACTAGCAGGTATGATAGGACCAGTTAAATTATGTAAAGAAGGAAAAGAGTATTTACAAAAGCATCATTTAACAGAAAAAGCAAGAAAAGGTACACATATCGTTTGGGGAACTGGTGGCAGCATGGTTCCAGAAGAAGTGATGATGCAATATTATCAAAAGGGTTTGAATTTAGCGTTAGAGGAACGAAAGTAAAAAAGATGAAGCTTGGATAATCTGTACTCTTTGTAAAGGATATTTTAAAAAAGTTATGCAACATCAAGAAGATGATTTCTGTATTCAACAGGAGTCATCTTTTTTATTTAAATAAGATTACTGATATTTAAAGGAGTGGATGGAAAGTACTCTAACTTGCTACATATTTAATTAGTAGTTGTAGCAAATACTAAAATTCTTTGTTATTTTTAAAGCGGTTCATTATAGTATAGGTATAAGCTTTTATAAAATATAAAGAGTTACTAATATGAATTGAATACAATGAAGAAGCTTCATTTCATATAACAAGAGGGTGTGTGTATACAATGTCATTACAGTCAAAATATTTAGCAGGTATTTCACTTGGGGTGATGGGAGTTGGTTTTGCTGCAACAATCCCGTTTCAAGGAACAGTAGCAGGAGAGATTATACAAGGTGGATTTGAAGCGGGATTAGTAGGTGGACTGGCTGACTGGTTTGCTGTTACAGCGCTATTTCGTCATCCGATGGGGATTCCAATTCCGCATACAGCGCTGCTCCCTAAAAATCGGAAACGGGTTACAAAGGGGCTCATTTCTACACTGGAAAATGAGTGGCTGACGAAGGAAAGCATAACAGGTAAAGTGAAAGAAATGCAATTGACGCAAATGGTGTTACAAATTGCTGAAAGAGAGATGCAATCGGATACTGTAAAAAAAGGGATTGTGACAATTGCTGAAAAAGCAATTCTTCAAATGAATACCGAAAAATTAGCTATTGTAATTGAAAAAGAATTAAAAACATATTTATATACGATTAATACAGGAAATATACTGCAAGTTCTTATTGATCAATTGGTTGTGCAAGAATACGATGAAAAAACACTTGATTATATGTTAGTTAAAGCGAAAGAGTGGACAGCCCAAGAGGAGGCTCGTTATCAGCTTGGAAGCTTAGGAATGAAAGCGATGGAAAATATAAAGGTAGATGGATTTTTGCAGTTTACTCTTAAATCGTTCATGAATATTGTGGATGAAGAAAAAATTGGAAGTATATTGCAGAAGTTTGTAATTAGTAATATTAGTAGTTTGCAGGATCCTGATAATAGTACGAGACAACTTATATTAATGAAAATACGTCAAGAACTTATGAATGTTAAGGAAAATGAGGCGGTATTACAGGAATTAGAGAATTGGAAAGAAAATTGGATTACAAATTGGAATGCTGCTGAGAAAATAACAGAATTGTTAGGACAAGCACAAGAAAAAGCAGTCGCTTTTATTAAAAAAGAAGAATTTGCAGATCAATATCTTCTTCCATTTTTAACGAAACAAATGAACAAATTGAAAGAAGATCCGGTAACAGTTCAAAAAATGGAAGACTGGTTGCAAAAGCAAATTGTAAACCTTGTTGAAAACAATCATTCTAAGATTGGAAAGCTTGTACAAGAAAATCTTGATAAGTTAGATGATCAAACATTAATTGAAATGATTGAAAATAACGTCGGCAAAGATTTGCAGTGGATTCGAGTGAACGGTGCTGTTTGTGGATTTATGATTGGGTTGGTGTTAGAAGGATTGAAGGCTGTGATATAAGCTGAAGGTAGGTCATATTAATTATAAAAAATAAATCAAAAACCTTTTACATGATATAACAAATGTGAAAGGTTTTTGATTATAGATTTTTAATTTTCAAGAACATTCACATTCAAATTATAAGTTTTTTGGATATATATAAATGATGAGCACCGTTCCCAACCTTTAATGTATTTTTATACCATTGTTCTTGCTTGTTTGTATCAGGATATTCTTCTGAAGAATTATTCGTATTTTTCTTTAATTCTTCTACACCCTCCCATCCTATAGTTCCTTCAGATTCTTTTTGGTTGGTGATTGCTGATAGTGTTATATCACTATTTTTGTAAAAAGAATAATATATTTTGCGTATACAAACCACTTCGAAAATGTAAAAAAATAGTTTAGTGCAGTATATAATAGGCGATAGGGAAATGTTACATAGAGAAAGGATGTGAACGTTAGTAGGGAGGAGGCCTCTACTAAGGACCATGAAAATAAAAATATTAATAGCGGATGATAACTCATTTATTAGAGAAGGCATGAAAATTATTTTAAATACATATGAAGAGTTCGAAGTATTAGATACTGTAAATGATGGAAAAGAAGCTGTAGCGTATTGTAAAAAATATGAAGTTGATATTGCACTTTTAGATGTTCGTATGCCAAACATGAATGGTGTAGAAGCGACGAAGTTAATTTGTGAAGAGACGAAAACGAAACCGCTTATTTTAACGACGTTTGATGATGATGAATATATCTTGGACGCAGTAAAAAACGGAGCGAAAGGTTATTTACTAAAAAATAATGATCCAGAGCGTATTCGTGATGCAATAAAAGGAGTATATAACGGCCAAACTGTTATGCAAGATGTTGTTCTTGATAAAATTAAGAGTAATTTACTCGAAAATAAAGAAGCGGAGCCTAAAATAGATAAGAGCCTTTTCACAGAAAGAGAGCTTAGTATTATCGCATTAATTGCAAAAGGATTTTCTAATAAAGAAATTTCGAAGCAACTTTTCATATCAGAAGGAACCATTGCAAATTATATTACATCTATTTTAGGGAAAACTGGACTTGAACATCGCACGCAAATTGCGATTTATTATTTAACAGGGAAAGTAGATTAATGTTATGGAATTTTGGTTAACTGTAAGTAAATTCATTGTCTTTTTATATATTGTGTTTAGTTACATTCACTCAAATGTTACGAACTTACCGTGGGTTATATTTACGTTGCTTTTATATCTTTCTGTAAACGTGACGATTTCTATATTAAAGAAAGATACGTATAAAAAAGTATTAATCTGTGCGTCAATAGGTGTAGTCATACTATTTACATGGAAGGTTCATCCGTTTTTTATTTTATTTTTATCTTTGAACTTATACGAAGTCGTAAGTTATTACATAGAAAAGAAGTGGCAAATCTTTTTCATAATGATCCTTCCCATCATTTTTATAGGTGATGATATTCAAATGACATATGGGCTCATTAGCGCATTTTGTTTTCTCGCTTTAACGATAGCAGACCGTTATATAGCTCACTTACTAAAGTTAGAAATACAAAATGATAAGATGCGAAAAGATATGCAAAGACTTACGAAAAGTTTAAATGAAAATAAAGAGTACATAAGGCAATCAGAATATACATTTAAATTAGAAGAGAGAAACAGGTTATCACAAGAAATTCATGATAAAATTGGTCACTCGATGACAGGTGCTCTTATTCAAATGGAGGCTGCAAAGAGGTTAATGGAAATTGATAAAGTGAAAGCGGAGGAGTTATTACAAAATGCGATTCATATTTCAAAAGATGGGATTGAAAGTATTAGAATTACTTTAAAGAATATGAAACCACCAACTGAACAAGTTGGAATTCATCGTATGAAATTATTCATAGATGAATTTGCGAGCAAGCATGATGTAAAGATTCCTTTCGTATATAAAGGGAATTTAGATATGATTTCCCCAATTCAGTGGAAAATCATCGGTGAAAATGTTACAGAGGCGTTAACAAATGCGATGAAGTATGCAGAGGCAACGGTCATTTCAATTGATTTGCATGTTCTTAATAAGGTAATTAAAGTGCATGTGAAAGATAATGGGAAAGGAGCATCTCTTGTAAAAAAAGGGCTTGGTATTATTGGGATGGAAGAGAGAACAGCATCAATTAACGGGAAGATAATTGTAGATGGAACGGATGGTTTCTCGATAACGACGCTATTACCGATTTCCTAAATGAAGATTGTATGAATGATCTCATATGAAAAAAGTGAATAATCTCATGTGAAAAGAATGAACTTCTGCACTGAGCAGGTTCATTCTTTTTGTTTATAATAACAGCAGAGAAATCGAAATAGGGGTGAAATGATGAATACATTAGAAATAAAAAATTTAACGAAAAAATTTGGTGACTTCATCGCAGTAGATAATATGTCTTTATCAATTAAAGAAGGAGAAATATTTGGATTCTTAGGATCGAATGGTGCTGGTAAGAGTACAACAATTAATATGATTGCTGGCTTGTTAAGAAGTAATGAAGGTGAAATTAGCATGCTAGGAAAAAATATAAAGAAACATAATCGATTTGCGAAAATGAACATCGGCATTGTTCCACAAGATATAGCAATATACGAGGAGCTAACTGCCTATGAAAATGTGAAATTTTTTGCTGGATTGTACGGACTAAGAAGTGCTGAACTAAAAGCGAGAGTAGAGGAAGCACTTCAATTTGTAGGGCTTAGTGATAAACAGAAAAGTTATCCGAAAAACTTTTCTGGCGGGATGAAAAGAAGACTGAATATCGCTTGTGCAATTGCGCATAGACCGAAGTTAATTATTATGGATGAGCCGACAGTTGGAATTGATCCGCAGTCAAGAAACTATATTCTTCAGTCTGTCCGAAAATTAAATGAAATGGGAAGTACGGTTATATATACGAGTCACTACATGGAAGAAGTAGAAGAGATTTGTACGAAAATTGCAATTGTCGATCACGGTAAAGTGATTGCAGAAGGCACGAAAGAACAGTTAAAAGCGATTATTACAGACACGAAAGATATTTGGATTGAAGTGAAGTCAGTAGAAAATTTAGATGTAGAAAAGTTAAAAGAGATAAACGGTGTGAAAGCTGTTCAAATCGAAGAGAACGTAATTAAAGTAAACTCTGATGCAGGATTAAACAACTTAAATAAAATTATTCAACACTGCATTAATCATGATATTGAAATTCGTTCGTTAGAGGAGCAGGCTCCGAACTTAGAAACGGTATTCCTTACGTTGACTGGAAGAAACTTACGAGATAAATAAAATTGAATGAAGAAAAGGAAAAGGGAGGTTCATCGATTGAACATCTTCAATATTGCAGTTATGCACATTAAGAGAGATTTCAGGGACGTAAGAACTTTAGTTTTTATGTTAGCATTTCCGGTTGTGCTTATGCTTGTGTTAGGAACAGCGTTAAGTAATGCATTTAATAGCGATAGTCATTCGATTAAAGAAATACAAGTGCTTTATAAAGATGAAGCAAGTAGTACGTTTTCTCAATCATTTGAAGTATTTACGAAAGAAGTCGATAAATCAGGTATTCACTTTAAGAAAATTTCCGAAGGGATAGATGGGAAAGAAGAAGTGAAGCAAAATAAATATGCTGCTTATGTAGAATTAAATAAAGATGGTGCGAAATTTTACGGGAGCGACAGAAGTAGTGTCGAGGGAAGTATTGTGGAAGGAATGCTTACAACATTTGTTTATAAGTACAATGTAGCGGCCGAAGTTGTAAAAGTAGATCCTAGTAAGGTTAACGCAGTTATTTCAAATGGAAATCATAACGATTATATAAAGGAAACATCTTTACAAGCTGCTAAAAAACCAGGTTCTATGGATTATTATGCAGTTGTAATGACAACGATGATAGCGCTATATGCTGCAATGGGAGCGAGTTCTTTAATTCGAGGAGAACGAATACGTAAAACAGGAGATCGTCTCATTGCTGCGCCTATAAGTAAAGCTGAAATTTTCATTGGGAAAGTGCTCGGCAGTCTTGTAGCGAATGCGCTGTGTATATTGCTTGTCATTTTATTTAGCAAATTTGTTTTTCAAGCAAATTGGGGTGATCATCTCGGAATCATATTTCTTATTTTACTAACAGAAGTTTTTCTAGCAATTAGCTTCGGTTTAGGAATCGGATATATGACAAAAACAGGTGAAGCATCTAAAGCGATTATTATGGTTGTTGTGCAATTAGCTTCTATTTTTGGTGGGGCATACTTCGTAGTAGAAGAGAATTTCGTTACGAATTTATCGCCGTTAACTTGGTCCAATACAGCTGTTATAAAAATTATTTATGCAAATGACATAGGAGCGTCATTGCCAGTAATCTTTTTAAATATCGGAATTTCAGCACTCTTTTTATTAATTGCGATTATTGCATTACGCAGACGGGAGGGGCTATAGTATGAAAGATATTTTATGGCTTATACAAAAAACGTTATCTGTACTTTTGAAAAATAAAAAAGGGTTACTAATTATTATTAGTTTGCCGATAATAGGAACGCTTATCTCTTTTTCGATATATGGAAATGTAGGGCAAGGGACGTTAAATATCGGGGTTATAAATAAAGAAAATCAGCCGATAGCAAATGATACGGTGAAATTTTTAGAAGGGTTAAATCATGTAAAGGTAAGTAAAGTTAAGGAGTCTGAAGTAGAAGATAAACTTACTTCAAAAAAACTTGATGGTGTTATAACATTTCAGTCTGGTTTTTCACAAAGTGTTCGAGATGGGAAACCGAGTCGTATTGAGATTTCATCGATTAAAGGCGATCAAGTAACAGTATTTATAAAATCGTATTTATATAACTATGTTGATAATATCGCAGCGATTAGTAAAGTGGCAGGGACGGATCAAAGTACGTTTGATAATATGTATGCAGGGTACCAAAAAAGTTCATTTAAAGTAAAGTCTGAGACAATTGAAGATACTTCGAAAAATAAAGATATGACAAATCAAACGATGGGCTTCCTTATAGTGTTTATGCTATTTTCAGCGGTGAACTTCTCAGGATTTATTTTAAAAGAAAAAGAGAATAGAACGTATTTTAGATTATTATCAACACCGATAGATGGGAAGAAATTTATAGGATCTAATGTCGCGGTGAATATGATAATATTAACGATACAAATTGTAATTGCAGTATTATTTATGACGAATGTTTTTCATACGAATATAAATATGCCTTTCATAGTAATGGTTGGTGTACTTATGATATTTGCTTTAATAGCAATTGGTTTATCGTTAGTAATTGTGTCTTTTGCAAAAAATTCTACTGCTGCAAATGCGATGCAAAATATAGTTATTGTCCCAACATGTTTGCTCGCTGGATGTTATTTTCCGTATGACATCATGCCGAAAACAGTACAGAAAATAGCAGATTTTCTCCCACAGCGCTGGCTATTAGATACGATAGAGAAATTACAGCAAGGTATTCCTTTTTCTGAGTTATATTTAAATATTTTAATTTTATTCGCTTTTGCGATTGCTTTCTTCTTAATTGCTATCTATAAGTTTGGTAGAAATAATGATGCGAGGAATTTTATTTAATAGAAAGAGGATGCGGTATAATGCTGCATCTTTTTTTTGAAATTGTTCATAAAATATAATCTCTATTGCAATACTATCCGAAGACAATTATTTTGTACGGAAGGAAAACAAAATGGTGAAAAAGGTATTACGTATTATGTTTATTATCATGAGCATAGTAATTTTTCTCTTTATTTGGATGCATATTGATGTAACAATGGGGAGAAAGATAGAGAATGGGGAAAATCAACCGAAAGAATATGCTCCTCATTATAGTGACTTTCAATTATATGTGGAAGGTAAATCGTTATATAAACAGCTGTTTTCTGATATAAAAGAGGCGAAACATTCCATTTTCACTTTTTTCTATATTATTTCTGATGATGAAAGCAGTCATTCCTTTTTAAATTTGTTGAAAGAAAAAGCAGAGGAAGGAGTTCAAGTTTATTTATCGATTGACTGGATCAATGATCTATCATTCCAAAGAAAGCTTAAGAAGGAATTACAAGCAAGTGGTGTCCATTTTACATATAGTAGAAAGCCTGATTTTCCATTCTTTTTCTATTCATTACACCATCGTAATCACCGCCGTATTACAACGATAGATGGCAAAATAGGATATAGTGGTGGATTTAACATTGGTAATGAATACTTAGGGAAGGACAAGCGCTTTGGCTATTGGCGAGATTATCATGTGCGCTTGCAAGGAGAAGGAGTAAATGATTTAGAAGAACAGTTTGCGTTAGATTGGAAACGAGATACTTCAGAAGAAATTACGAGAGCAGCTCGACCAAATGTCAAAGGAAAAACGCTACATACGATGTCTAGTTATAATGGACATAAAGTTGTTGCGAAATATATGGAATTAATAAAACAAGCAAAGCATTCCATTGTGATTGCTACATCTTATTTTATACCGAGAGATAAAGAGCTCATGAATGCTTTAATTCAGGCGAGAAAACGCGGTGTATCGGTAAAGGTACTTTGGTCTTACAAACCAGATATTCCACTTATAAAAGAAGCAGCATATCCATATATCCGTCAGTCATTGCAGAATGGGATTGCTGTATATGGATATAAAAAAGGGATGTTTCATGGGAAATTAATGTTTATTGATAATGAAATGATAGCTATCGGAACAACAAATTTTACTTCGCGTGGTTTTCATATTAATGATGAAATGGATTTCTATATATATGGTGGTTCGATGATTCAACAAGTGAATCAAGCGTTAGAGCAGGATTTTCAAGATTCGAAAGAAATCACTTCATCATTTTTTGAACATTTATCATTCTTAGAGAAGTGCAAAGAAAAAATAGCGTGGGTGTTTAATTACTATTTATAATAAAGTAATTTGTATTTAAAAACGCTTAGAGAATAAACTCGAAGCGTTTTACTTTTTATTGTATAGGATTTTCAATTCAAGCTCTTAAAAATCAAACCATCGATAAGTCTTTTTTCAAATAGTAATGCTTAAAGTCTCTGCCGACATGATCAAGGACACCAAACACTTGATAACCGTGCTTTTTATAAAAATCTAATGCTTGAAAACTTAAAGTATCTACTTTTATGAAATCACAATTCTTTTCTAAAGCTATTTGTTCGATTTCCAATAAAAGTTTAGTTCCGTAACCTAGTTTGCGTATGTCTTCATCAATTATAAAAGTATGAATCTCTAACCAATTCCAACAAATTTCACCTAATATTCCTCCGCGGATCTTGTTGTCTTCATCTTTAAGAAATAAATGAATCTCCTGATACCTCCCTCTTAGATCTGTTGGGAAATACTTTAAATTATATTCATAAAGTTTATTATTAATGTTGTTTTTATTAGTCGTATTTAATTCTTTCGTAATATGTAAATCCATGTATTTTTCCTCCTGTAATTTCTTGTGAAATGATGAATATGAAATGAATTTCTCTTTTGAATAAGTTTTATCATCTCAATATACTTATTCTAACATAAAGTTCTTAATGTTCAGTTTTTTTATTTTCTAATATTCAAAAATGATAACTCGACCTAGCCTTCCACTTAGGCGTATAACGTCTTATTATTAACTCATGGAAAGTAATGCTATTTCGAGTTTTATTTTAACGGTTCAAATCATATAACATGTAAAAAGCGAGAATAAAATCTATAATATTTCACACTCGGAATCGTATTTTTTCATTAAAATATTCTTTGAAGGATAAATAGAGCTGTTTGAAGGAGGATTGGAATTTGAATCGTCAAATTACTATTCGTGAGATTGTAGAGCGCATACTCATGTTTAAACTAGACCATCCATTAAGAGTCGGTGTTGGTGGTATAACAGCATCTGGGAAAACAACATTTGCAAATGAGCTACAAAAAGAAATTCATCTGCAAGGAAGAAAAGTTGTTCGGGCGAGTATAGATCATTTTCACAATCCAAGGGCAATTAGATATTCACAAGGCAAAGAATCAGCTAAAGGATATTATGAAGATGCTCATGATTATAGATCATTTGCTGAGCGATTATTGATTCCGTTAGGACCTGCTGGAGATATGCGATATATGATGAAATCACATGATCTAGAAACGGATATGTATATGAAAACAGACCCTATAATCGCTTCAAAAGATACGATATTTATAATAGATGGTACTTTTTTATTTAAAAAAGAGCTTCAACATTTATTCGATTATAAAATATTTGTAGAAACAGATTTTGAAATCGCGAGAGAACGTGGTTCGAGTCGAGAAGCGAGAGCCTTTGGGAGTAAGGAGAAGGCAGAGGAAATGTTTTTACAAAGATATCATGCGGCTTGTCATATGTATATGGAAGAGCACGCGCCAAAGCAATGTGCAGATGTAGTTTTTCTAAATAATGATATTGAAGATCCGAGGGTTATATTTCCGAATTTGTGATTTTAGCAATAGTATTGGTAGCAGTTAACATAAGAGTATTTCATGAATTATGGATAATAGGGACGTTATTCTTTTACATGCCGTTACGATACTACTTTTTAGAAAGTGTATAGGTGTGCTGAAATATCACACCTATAACACAGTATTGTATTCGAGTTATTTTTGAAAAATTAATTTTCTTCTACGAGTTCTGATAACTCATGATTAATTAGCGTACCAATATGCTCACCTAAACATATTTTTTTCATAACTCCTGGTTCATCGAAGTTAAAAACATGAGCTGGTAAATGATAGTCACGAGCAAGTAATAAGGCTGATTGGTCCATCACTTTGATGTTGTTTCGAACAACATCATTATAATTTAAATGACGATACATTTTTGCTGATTTATTTCGTTTCGGATCACTTGTGAAAACACCATCTACACCTTGTTTTGCGACCAAAATCGCATCGCTATTCATTTCAATTGCGCGCTGGACACTTGGGTAATCTGTTGTAACGAATGGTTGCCCGTTTCCCCCGCCAAAGATGACAATATGCCCTTTTTCTAAATGGTGAACGGCTCGCAAACGAATATAGGGCTCTGCCACTGCTGTAAACGGAATAGATGTCATAACGCGCACTTCTTTATTTGTCTTGCTTGTGAGTACGCCTCGTAGCATTAAACTATTCATAATTGTACCTAATGTTCCTATATTATCTGCTTCAACGCGATCAATTCCCCATTCCTCAGCTAAATTGCCTCTGAAAATGTTCCCCCCGCCAACGACAAGAGAAACTTCAATACCTAAATCGACAATTGATAAAATCTCAGTTGCGATATGTTCTAAACGTTTGGAACCAAAACTATTTCCATCTTGATCAGCGAGAGCACCGCCGCTGAGTTTAATTAAAACACGATTGTAGGGTTTCAATATCATCTCTCCTTATTTAAAGTAAAGTTTTTATCCCGCATTAACGGGCAGTAATACTCCCACCTCAAAATTCGGCGAAAGCAAAGAAGGTAGGTGGGAGATAAACTGCCCGTAACCGCCCGATTGGTGAGGGCTAATAATCAGTGGGGGAGGAAGAAAACCTCCACTGATTAAAGTTTCACTTTATCAGTGGAGTCCGTAACCATCACCGAGAATTAGTCTTCATCATATTAGGTTCTTATAGGTAGTTTATTCCTGACCTAATTGCTTTGCTAATGTGGCATTTTTCTGTATGTTACAAGCATATCAAGTTGCAATAAAAAAGGAGCAGAGGCGAATGCCTTTGCTCCTTTACAAGAAAGTAAAATAGAAAAGGAAGAGTTATAATGAAATCTTTCTTACGATTCTTCATAATATCCACTCCTTTTCATCTTATTTATGTTCGAATAAACTTATCTTTTAGATTATACAAAGAAATCAGATATTTTATCAATGTTATTTTAACTTTTTTATCGTCAAAGGGTGTCAATGAATAATTAAAGAAAAAAATTCGAATTTTTTGTGACGAACATGTAGGTTTTTGTCTGATTTTGTAGGTTTGCTTATATCATGTGGATAAGCTTTTATAAATACAAATTGAAAGCGTTCGCATGAAGGGGATGAAAAACATATGAAAAAATTCGGATTGGCAGCACAAATTTTTGTTGCACTTGTTTTAGGGATTGTAGTAGGGGCAATCTTTTATGGCAATAAAACAGCGATTTCTTATATCACACCAATTGGGGATATATTTATTCATTTAATCAAAATGATTGTTGTGCCTATTGTTATTTCAGCACTGATTGTTGCAGTCGCTGGTGTAGGGGATATGAAGAAACTTGGAAAACTAGGTGGTAAGACAATCCTCTATTTTGAAATTATCACAACAATTGCGATTTTAATGGGATTAGTTGCAGCAAACGTGTTCCAACCAGGAACTGGCGTTGATATGAATAATTTACAGCAAAGTGATATTTCATCATACAAAGAAACAGCTGATACAACGCAGAAAAAAGGTTTTGCAGAAACAATTGTTCATATTGTACCAACGAATGTAATTCAATCAATGGCACAGGGTGATCTATTGCCAATTATCTTCTTCTCCGTTTTATTTGGCTTAGGAGTTGCGGCAATTGGTGAAAAAGGAAGGCCTGTATTTAACTTTTTTGAAGGTGTACTTGAAGCGATGTTTTGGGTTACAAACCAAGTAATGAAATTCGCTCCGTTTGGCGTATTTGCGTTGATTGCAGTTACCGTTGCAAAATTTGGTGTAGCAACACTACTTCCTTTAGGAAAATTAGTGCTAGCTGTGTATGTAACTGTTATACTATTCGTTATTGTTGTATTAGGTATTAATGCACGAATGGTAGGAGTAAATATCTTTACATTAATGAAAATTTTAAAAGAAGAACTTATTCTTTCATTTACAACAGCAAGTTCAGAAGCGGTTTTACCTAATATAATGAGAAAAATGGAAGAGTTCGGTTGTCCGAAGGCGGTTGCCTCTTTCGTTATTCCGACAGGTTACACATTTAACTTAACAGGATCGGCGATTTATCAAGCATTAGCGGCACTATTCGTCGCACAAATGTATGGTGTGCATATGTCGCTCACACAGCAAGTTACGTTATTATTCGTTTTAATGTTAACGTCAAAAGGAATGGCTGGAGTTCCAGGTGCTTCATTTGTGGTTGTCCTTGCAACATTAGGTTCGATGGGATTACCGCTTGAAGGAATTGCTTTAATTGCTGGTATCGACCGTGTTTTAGATATGATCCGTTCATCTGTTAACGTTTTAGGAAATGCATTAGCGGCTATTGTTATGTCGAAATGGGAAGGTGAATTCGATCAGGAGAAGGCAAAACAATATGTAGAAACAGTCAAACAAACAGAAGTAGCTTAAGAAATAGATAAGGAGTGGTAATGGTGGCAACATTAACTGAAACTACCAAAAATGTACGAATTGAAAAAGATTTTTTAGGTGAAAAAGAAGTACCAATGCATGCTTATTATGGAGTTCAAACAATGCGTGCTGTAGAGAACTTCCCAATTACAGGCTATAAAATTCATGATGGTCTAATTAAAGCATTTGCGATTGTGAAGAAAGCAGCAGCACTTGCGAACGTAGATGTAGGAAGATTGGAATTGAAAAAAGGTGGTGCTATTGCCGAAGCTGCACAAGAAATTCTTGAAGGGAAATGGCATGATCACTTCATCGTCGATCCAATACAAGGCGGTGCAGGAACTTCTATGAACATGAATGCAAATGAAGTCATTGCCAATCGTGCTCTTGAATTATTAGAGATGGAAAAGGGAGACTATCACTATATTAGTCCAAATAGCCACGTGAATATGGCACAATCAACAAATGATGCATTTCCAACAGCAATTCACATTGCGACATTAAATGCACTAGAAGTGTTATTGCAAACAATGGGCTATATGCATGATGTATTTGAATTAAAAGCAGAGCAATTTGACCATGTGATTAAAATGGGGCGCACACATTTACAAGACGCTGTACCAATTCGTCTTGGACAAGAATTTAAAGCGTATGCTCGTGTGCTTGAACGCGATATAAAACGAATTAAGCAATCTCGTCAACATTTATATGAAGTTAACATGGGGGCAACAGCAGTTGGTACAGGATTAAATGCAGATCCAGAGTACATTGAAGCAGTAGTGAAACATTTAGCTTCAATTAGTGAGTTACCTCTTGTTGGAGCGGAAGATTTAGTAGATGCAACGCAAAATACGGATGCGTATACTGAAGTATCAGCAGCGCTGAAAGTATGTATGATGAACATGTCTAAAATTGCAAATGATCTTCGTTTAATGGCATCAGGTCCGCGTGTTGGATTAGCAGAAATTATGCTTCCAGCTCGTCAACCAGGTTCATCTATTATGCCAGGGAAAGTAAACCCTGTTATGCCAGAAGTGATTAACCAGATTGCGTTCCAAGTAATCGGAAATGATCATACGATTTGTCTTGCTTCAGAAGCTGGTCAATTAGAACTAAACGTTATGGAGCCAGTACTTGTCTTTAACTTACTTCAATCCATTAGCATTATGAATAACGGTTTCCGTGCCTTTACAGATAATTGTCTAAAAGGAATTGAAGCAAATGAAGGACACTTGAAAGAATATGTTGAGAAAAGTGTAGGAATTATTACAGCTGTGAATCCTCATATTGGTTATGAAGCAGCGGCTCGTGTTGCAAAAGAGGCGATTGCAACTGGACAATCTGTTAGAGAACTTTGTGTGAAAAATGGTGTATTATCACAAGAAGAATTAGATTTAATTTTAGATCCATATGAAATGACACATCCGGGGATTGCGGGAGCAACTCTTCTAAAGAAAAACTAAAAGAAGAGGGGACATTCCCCTCTTTTTTGTTTACAATATAGAAATGGCATAGATAAATAAAGGTAGGGATGGTATGAGTAAATTTACGGTTTCCTCTAATGGTGCATTAGAAACAACATTAAGAGGAGTAGAAGTATTAGCAACGCCAATTTTAAATAAGGGTGTCGCTTTTACAGAAGAAGAACGAGAAGAACTAGGATTAAAAGGGTTATTACCGCCAGCGGTATTAACATTAGATGAACAAGCACGCCGTGCATATGAACAATTTAGTTCACAGCCAGATGACTTATTAAAGAATGTATATTTAACAGCACTTCATGATCGAAATGAAGTATTATTTTATCGTTTATTGACAGATCATTTACGAGAAATGCTTCCAATTGTGTATACGCCAACTGTTGGGGTAGCGATTCAAAGGTATAGTCATGAGTATCGTAAACCACGTGGAGTTTATTTATCCATTAATGATCCTTCTGGTATAGAAGAAGCGTTCTCTAATATTGGTGCAACGGCTGACAATGTAGATTTAGTCGTTGTAACAGATGGTGAAGGAATATTAGGAATTGGTGACTGGGGCGTTGGTGGTATTAATATCGCCATTGGAAAACTAGCTGTTTATACGGCAGCAGTTGGAATCGATCCTAGTCGTGTATTACCTGTAATTTTAGATGTAGGAACAAACCGAGAGGATTTATTAAATAACCCGTTTTATATCGGAAATCGTCATCCACGTATAACAGGTGAAGCCTATGATACGTTTATTGATACATTCGTAAAAGCTGTATGTAATAAGTTTCCGAAAGCGTTACTACATTGGGAAGACTTTAGTTCACGTAATGCACGTAGAATTTTAGATAAATACCGTAATGATGTATGTACATTTAATGATGATATTCAAGGAACAGGTGCCGTTTCACTTGCTGCTGTATTATCAGCAGTGAAAGCTTCTAGTGTTCCTTTATGTGAACATCGCGTTGTTGTATTTGGTGCTGGAACAGCCGGAATTGGAATTGCAGATCAAGTGCGAGATGCGATGGTTCGTGCGGGCTTGTCAGAGAAAGAAGCAAACGAGCGATTTTGGTGTATTGACCGCAATGGTTTACTTACAGATAGCATGAAAGATCTTCTTGATTTCCAGGTTCCATACGCACGTAAGGAATCTGAAGTAAACGAATGGAAGCATGGGGACATGATTGGGCTTGCAGAAGTTGTGAAACATGTAAGACCAACAATTTTAATTGGTACATCAACAGTTGCTGGTGCCTTTACAGAGGAAATTGTAAAGGAAATGGCTTCTCATGTAGAAAGACCAATTATTTTACCAATGTCTAATCCAACGCCACTTGCAGAAGCAAAGCCGGTTGATTTGATAACTTGGACAGAAGGCAGAGCGCTTGTAGCAACTGGAAGTCCATTTGAGCCAGTTACGTATGATGGTGTAACATATGTAATTGGACAATCAAATAATGCCCTTATCTTCCCGGGGCTCGGTCTTGGAACAATTGTCGTTCGTGCGAGTGTAATGACAGATGGTATGTTTGCAGCAGCAGCAGAAGCAGTAGCAAGCATGGTAGATACAAGTCAGCCAGGAGCACCTATTCTTCCAGAAGTAGAAGAACTGCGTAACATTTCAGAGATAGTAGCGATTGAAGTAGCCAAAGCAGCAGTTGCTGAAGGGGTTGCTCGTAAGGAACTCGGTGATAACGATATCAGAAAAGCTGTGAAAGAAGCAATGTGGCAGCCTGTATATCGAGAAGTAAAAGCAGCTAAACAGGTAACACTATAGAAATAAAGCCCGTTTATATAAAATAAGCGGGCTTTCCTTGTTCATTTTTTGAAAAATTATATTTCATAAATAGGAAGTGGCATCTTTGAATTGGAATCAATTGTGGAAGAAAGATATGTCCCTTTTAATTATTTTAGTGTTAATTGTTCCAATAGCAGGAGAATTAAATTTTCATCCGTTTAATGATACATTTCGTGTGAGTTTTGGAACACCAATCTTTTTCTTTTTGTTACTATTTTTACGGAAAATACCAGGTGCTATAGCGGGTTTACTCGTTGGGCTATCTGTTGCCATATTTCGAATTAGCCTGGATTGGATGATGCAAGGGAACTTTGATTTAGCAGAGTCTTTTTATTTGCGTTATCCAGTTTTCTTTTATTATTTTATTTATGGAAGTTTGTTCTCATTATGTAGAGTAAATAAATTTCATCAAAAACCATTCATCATAGGATGTTTTGGTATTTCAATTGAAATTATATCGAGTATGTCGGAACTTGCTTTTAATCATTTTTTGATACTTGGTACAACGATCGCGGTTTCAGAAGTAAATAAACTGATTATTATTGCTGTTTTTCGAAGTTTCTTTGCCCTTGGATTTTTAAATATGATGAGTTTATATGAAACGAAATTAAAAGAAGCACAAGTTCGAAAAGAAAATGAAAAGATGTTGATGCATCTTTCTAATTTATATGTGGAATCTGTTCATTTAAAAAAGACACTTCAAAATGCAGAATTAATTACACAAGAAGCATATCAATTATATCGAAATTTACAAGCTAGTAATGATGCAAGTAGCATAGAAATACATAGTAAAAAAGTACTGAAAATTGCTGGGGAAGTACACGAAATTAAAAAAGATAATCAAAGGATTTTTGCAGGATTATCAAAGCTTCTATTAGATAAAAATCTTTCTGAATACATAGAAGGGCATGAATTAGCAGAAATGATTGTCAGGATAAATGAGAAGTACGCTCAGCTATTAGGGAAAGAGATAACATTTTCTAAAAGTATAGAAGGTGAACACAATGAGTACCATGTGTACACTGTATTGTCCATTTTAAATAATTTAGTTGCAAATGCTGTAGAGGCAATAGAGGGTGTTGGTGTAATTGTAATACATGCCAACAAGCAAGAAGAAAATGTAATATTCGAAGTAATAGATAATGGTCCTGGTATTGCACCAAAATATAAAGAGTTAGTATTTAAGCCGGGATTTACTTCGAAGTATGATCAAACAGGGACACCATCAACGGGAATAGGCTTGTCCTATATAAAAGAGATGGTTGCAGAACTAGGAGGAGAAGTGAACCTTCAGGACGGAGAAAATGAAAGAGGATGTAAATTTGTCGTACGTTTACCTGTGTCTAGTTTAACAAGGGGAGGGTGATAGAATGTTTTATTACATCGTAGATGATGATGAAGTCTTCCGCTCTATGCTATCACAAATTATTGAAGATGAGGATCTCGGAGAAGTGGTAGGAGAAGCGGAAGATGGTGCTTTTGTTGAAGCGGCTCAGCTAAATTTTAAGAAGGTAGATATTTTATTTATTGATTTATTAATGCCAATTCGGGATGGAATTGAAACAGTACGTCATATTCTACCGACGTTTACAGGAAAAGTGATTATGATTTCTCAAGTTGAATCGAAACAATTAATTGGAGAAGCTTATTCTTTGGGTGTTGAATATTATATTACAAAACCATTGAATAAAATTGAGGTTGTATCTGTTGTACGAAAGGTGATGGAACGTATTCGATTAGAACGATCAATACAGGATATTCAAAAATCATTGAATAACGTCTTCCAATGGGAACAACCACAAGTTCGAAATGAACCCGTGAAAGAAGAGAAAAAAATAGCGGACTCAGGTCGTTATTTATTATCGGAACTCGGAATCGCTGGAGAGAATGGAAGTAAAGATTTACTGAGTATGCTGGAATATTTATTAGGCCAAGAAAAAGAAAAAACATTTGAATATGGCTTTCCAGCACTGAAAGACATTTTTCACTATATTACGGTCAAAAAATTAGGAGGGACGGCTTCAGAAGCAGAAATTGATAAAGAAAGAAAGGCTTCAGAACAAAGAGTACGTCGAGCGATTTATCAATCTTTGAACCATCTAGCTTCCCTTGGTTTAACAGATTTTTCGAATCCGAAGTTTGAAAGCTATGCGCCGAAGTTTTTTGATTTTACCATTGTTCGTAAGCGTATGACAGAAATGACGAAAGAAGAGCTAACAACATCAGGGCATATAAGAATTAATACGAAAAAGTTTATTCAAGTGTTGTATTTTGAGGCGAAGAGATTAATGGAGATAGAATAGAGGATGCTTCTAAATGAGCATCCTCTTTTTATATGTAAAATTCTGAATTTTTGTTGTTTTATGGTAATAAAAGGGTATAATTGAATGTAAATTTGTTTTGGAATACATATATAAGGATGTGAAATGAAAAATGATAAGTACCATTTTTAGTTACTTGTTGCTGGGGATTTCTCTATCAGCGCCTGTCGGACCAATCAATGTTGCTCAAATTAATAAAGGAATAAAAAATGGCTTTTTAAGTGCATGGCTTGTTGGAGTAGGAGCAATGTCAGCAGATGTTATTATGATGCTTTTAATTTATTTCGGGGTTTCTGTCTATTTAACAACCCCTGTTGCGAAGTTGATCATTTGGATATTTGGTTTCTTTACGCTGTTGTATCTTGGATACGAAAGTATAAAAGATGCTTCTAAGCAGGTCGAGAGTAAAGGGAATGAAGAAAGAGAACATCCAATGAAATCATTTGTTTCAGGCTTTTTAATTGCAATCTCTAACCCGCTTAATATTGTATTTTGGATTGGAATTTATGGAGCAGTTTTGACAAGTGCAATTGGCACTGTAGGTAAAGAAAAAGCGCTATTATATAGCATTACAATATTTGTTGGGATTATGATTTGGGATTTATTTATGGCGACTTCCATTCATTTTGGCAGAAGGTTTGTAAATAACCGTATAATGAAATGGATTTCTATTTTTGCGGGAATTGTTTTAGTTGGGTTTGGGCTGTATTTTGGATATGAAGCAATTAAAGGAATTGGGGATCTCATATAAGAGAGAGTTGCATTGTGAGGTTGTATTAAATTTTATAAATGACTTGATAAAAGAGAGTATTTATACAAAAACAATGTTCTTTTAAAAAATATAATTGGATCATGCCGTTTGGGGATGATCCAATTATGTTTTTATTTTAATGTATCATTTGTATCTTCCACTTTTTTAGGTGAATGCACTTTTGGTATTTTAGAATGATCCACATATTCATCTGAAAACTCCATAGCATACTTGTCATGATGATGTATGTTAGATGACGTGCGTAAATCTCCATCTTCATGCAAAACCATTCTTTTCATATAAATATGAAAAAATATCTCTACTATACCAATGAGAAGAGCCGCCCAAAAGGAGGATGCTGTAATATTACGAGTTAGATCTATATTTGTAAGAAGATAAGTTAATACCCAGATTCCTAAAAAACTTAACCCAAAATCTACAATTGTCGCAACCGTATTTCCATACTTAGGTAAAATAAACAAATCTCCTATTAAATAGGCCGCTCCTGTAATTACTAAAGAAATAAACAATATCCTAGGGATTGAGATATCTTGAAAAATACCTAATATCATAAGTAGTACAGCACTAACTGCAGTATATTTAATTAATAAGGCCACAACATGTTTCATTAGTGTCCCTCCATTTTTTTACTTTGTAAGTAAGGATAAAATATTTATCAACATACTCTATATTAGGTTGTGTTGATACTAAAAAAAAATACAGGAAATTATCAACATAAAATCGATGCAATAACCTCATGACAGATTGGTTTTATCTTCATTAAGAACAGCTGATTTATCCCGCTACTTTAGGGCAATAATACTCCCACCTCAAAATTCGGCAGGAGCAATGTCCAGCTCTAGCGTCCTGCGATTCTGAGTGAGCCGCTTCCGCTTTTCTAAAGAAGTTAGGTGGGAGACAAACTGCCCGTAACGGCCCGATTGGTGAGGGCTAATAATCAGTGGGGGATGAAGAACCCCCCCCACTGATTAAAGTTTCACTTTATCATGGTTTGTTTAATTTCACTGTATTTGTTCGTTTTTTAGTGATGAGGATTCAAGATATTTATCATATTTTTTAAACGAAGCGGTTTTATATAGCCTTGAACGAATAATACCTAAATAAGCTGGAGACATTACTAATTATGAAAGGAGGGTAAACATGAAAAAATTATCATCTATTTTAGGAGCATTAGTGTTAGCTATTATGGTTTTTGGTACAAATGTCCATGCTGAATACGATGGCAATAACATGAATCGAATTAATAATAATGACATCACGAATAGAGTTAATGACAATAACATGAACAGAGTTAATGACAATAACATGAACAGAGTTAATAATGATATTAGAACTCGAAATGTAAATACAACAAATGATTTGAATAATGATCGTGATAATCGTAATAATTGGGCATGGCTTGGTTTATTAGGACTAGTAGGTTTATTTGGTCTTAGAAGAAGAGAAAAAGAAACACGTTAATGCAGAACATTGTATGTAATTTTAACAGATACTTATTGATTAAAAAGAATGGAAAAAGCAAAAAATAAAAACCGTCTTTAATAAGGCGGTTTTTTAATTTCTAAAATTAATAATTATATGGAAGAAAACCCCCACTGATTAAAGTTTCACTTTATATAAATAGTGAAGCTAAGGAAAAACATGTTTTATAACATAAGGAAAAAATATGTATTCGGCTATAAATCAGAATAATCTTTAGTTGGATGGGTTAATCATAAAAAAAGCATTCCATATTTCTTCGAATATATTTAAATGTTTTCCAAAAGGAGGATTAATTTTGAGCACAGTAGAAAATACACTATCCATTTTTGCTTTAGGTGGAGTAAATGAAATAGGGAAAAATATGTATGCCATACAATATTCAAACGATATTGTGGTAATTGATTGTGGTTCTAAGTTTCCAGATGAAAGTTTATTAGGAATTGATCTAATTATCCCGGATATTACATACCTGCAAGAAAACAAGGATAAAATTCGAGGTTTAGTTGTTACACATGGACACGAAGATCATATTGGAGGCATACCTTATCTATTAAAGCAATTAAATGTACCAATCTATGCAACAAAATTAACAATCGGTTTAATCGGTATTAAATTAAAAGAACATGGGCTTCAAAGTTTGACGCAACTATTTGTTATTGATTCTGAATCGGTTATTGAGTTTGGTTCAATTAGTTTGACATTTTTTAAAACGAATCATAGTATTCCTGACTGTCTTGGTATTGCTTTTCATACACCAGAAGGTACTGTAGTACATACAGGCGACTTCAAATTTGATTTGACGCCTGTAAATAATCAATATCCAGATATTCATAAAATGGCTAAAATTGGAAGTGGTGGCGTTTTAGCCTTACTCTCTGAAAGTACGAATGCAGAACGTCCTGGATTTACTCCATCAGAACGATCTGTCGGTGAGCGCATTGAAGAAGCGTTCATCAAAGCTCGTAGAAAAGTCATTATTTCTACCTTTGCTTCTAATGTGAATCGTGTACAGCAAGTGGTAGATGCAGCTGTAAAAACGAATAGAAAGCTTGCTTTGCTTGGGAGGAGTATGGTAAATGTGGTGTCTGTTGCTCTAGAACAAGGTTATTTGAATATTCCTGAGGGAATGTTAATAGAAGCGAATGAGATCAATCAAATGGATCCAGAAAGGGTAGCTATTCTTTGCACTGGAAGTCAAGGTGAACCTATGGCTGCTTTATCACGTTTAGCCAGTGGAAACTATCGACAGGTAGATATCCTATCTGAAGATACTGTTATTTTAGCTGCAACTCCTATCCCAGGAAATGAACGTAATGTTTCACGTATTATAGATAATTTATTTTTATTGGGAGCCAATGTGATTTATGGATCGGGCAGTTCAACGGGAATGCATGTTTCCGGACATGCCTATCAAGAAGAATTAAAATTAATGCTTACTTTAATGAAACCTAAATATTTCATTCCTATTCATGGTGAATTTAGAATGTTACATCATCACAGTCTATTAGCAGCATCCGTTGGCGTTAAGAAAGAGAATATTTATATTATTCGTAATGGTGATGTTGTTGACATAAAGAACCAAGTCGCTTGGAACTCCAGACGAATACCTGCAGGGAATGTATATGTAGATGGATTGGGCATTGGAGATGTTGGAAACGCTATTTTACGCGATCGTAAACAGCTTTCTGAAGATGGTATGCTTGTGATAGTGATCACTCTTAGTAAAACAGAAGGAAAAATTATTTCTGGTCCGGATACGATTTCTCGTGGATTTGTATATGTTCGTGATTCGGAAGAATTTTTGCAGAGCATTAACCAACTAGTTGTAACAACCATTAATAACTTACAAAAAGAAAACGTGAGTAGGTGGAATGTTCTTAAAAAAGAAATAAAAGAAGTACTTGGACAGTTTGTATACTCACATACAAAAAGAAAACCGATGATTCTTCCTATAATAATTGAAGTTTAAACTGACTGTTTTAAATAATTGCTGTTTGATATTACTGTGTATACATGTAAAATGTTATATAAGAGCAGATAAAAACATTAGAAATGCTTGTATTCTAATGTTTTTTTTATATAACGTTAAGAAAGATGAATTTTTATTTTTAGGGAAGGGTCAAAATAATGAGCTTTGCATTAAATAAAACAATAATTAAACGATTATGTGGAGAAACCTCATATAAAAAAGGTGAGATCTATTATAAGACAAACAAAGTTGATATTACGAATTATGATGCTCAGAGAAATATTTGCGAGGCAACAGTGAAAGGAAACGGAGATTTTTATGTCAAGATAGAAACCGCTAATAATGGTGATATTGTTGGGGAATGCACCTGTCCTTCACTAGCTTCTTTTCATACATACTGTCAACATATTGCAGCTGCATTACTATATATAAATAATTTTCAACAAAGTGGTGGGTCATTAGAAGCTAGTTCAAAAGAGGATTCCATGAACGCTAGAGATGAGCAACTAGCGAATGGTATGTTGAATATATTTGATGAAAAGCCGCTGCGACCTAAAAGCAAGCAACATAGATTTGATACGCGAAAAATACTTGATGTGGAATTCATTTGTACTCCAGTTGCTTCAAAAAATGGGGGAACGTTGTTTGGGATTCAGGTAAGGCTGGAGAATTTATATCCTGTCTATAAAATTAGAGAGTTTCTTAATAGAATCGAACAAAGAGAGCCTTTTATATGTTCAAATGATTTTACGTATACACCAGAAGTCTACAGCTTTCAACAAGAAACAGATGCTGTTATTCAACTGCTGATTCAAATGTATCGGAATGAAAAAATGTATGTAGAATCGTTGCAAATGAGCGCTGAACAAAATGAAAGTATGATCTTAATTCCACCAGCTTCTTGGAAGGAAATGCTTTCTCTGCTTTCTAGTACTTCATTTGTAAGGCTATATTATGATGGGAAATCATTTCATGGTGTCCATGTCTCAAAAGGGTTACTACCCTTAGATTTTGAGTTCAATAAAGGTACAAATGGAGGGTATACACTTCAGATTGATGGATTACAACAAGTTCAAGTAATGGATACATATGGTTATGCTCTTTTTGAAGGGAAGCTATATCATTTAAACATGGAAGATTGTAATCGACTCATTGAATTAAAAAGAATGATGAATCGTTCTCGTAGTAATCAATTTCATATTCCTGCTGAGAAAATGGAGCATTTTGTAGCGAAGGTAGTACCAGGTTTAATGAAGCTAGGAAATGTTCGAATTGATGAGGTTATATCAGAGCGTATGGAAACACCTCCTTTGAAAGCAAAACTATTTTTAGACCGAGTTAAAAATCGCTTATTAGCAGGACTAGAATTTCAATATGGAAATGTGGTTATCAATCCGTTAGAAGAGGATGGACAACCTTCCGTCTTCAATCGCGATGAGAAAAAAGAACGAGAAATTGTAGAAATGATGAATGAAAGTGCCTTTGCGAAGACTGAGGGCGGTTATTTTATGCACAATGAAGAAGCGGAATATAATTTCTTATATCATGTTGTTCCGAAATTGAAAGGTTTACTGGAGATTTATGCAACTACAGCAATCAAGTTGCGAATTCATAGGGGGAATAGCGCGCCTATTATAAGGGTACGGCGTAAAGAACGCATTGATTGGTTATCATTCCGTTTTGATATAAAGGGAATACCAGAGGCTGAGATTAAAGGTGTACTAGCAGCACTTGAGGAAAAACGTAAATATTACCGATTAGCGAGTGGTTCGTTGTTATCGCTAGAGAGCGATGAATTTAATGAAGTTAACCAGTTTATAAAGGAATCGAGTATTCGCAAGGAATTTCTAAAAGGAGAAGAAGTGAATGTACCCCTCATGCGCAGTGTGAAATGGATGAATTCACTTGAAGAAGGGAATGTTCTAAGTTTAGATCAATCGGTTCAAGAATTAATGGAAAACATTCGGAATCCTAAAAATCTGAAATTTGCTGTACCAGACAGTTTGGTCACAGTACTTAGAGAATATCAAAAAGATGGATTCGAATGGATGAAAACACTTGCACATTATCGTTTTGGCGGTATTCTAGCAGATGATATGGGACTCGGTAAAACGCTGCAAAGCATTACTTTTATCGCTTCTGTTTTACCTGAAATTCGAGAGAAAAAACTACCTGTACTAGTTGTATCACCATCTTCTTTAGTTTATAACTGGCTCAGTGAGTTGAAAAAATTCACTCCAAATATACGAGCTGTTATTGTAGATGGAAATCAGGCGGAGCGCCGAAAGATTTTAAAAGATACTACAAAGTATGACGTCATTATTACGTCATATCCTTTATTACGAAGAGATGTAAGGCTATATGCTCAGCCGTTTCATACGTTATTTTTTGATGAGGCACAAGCGTTTAAAAATCATATGACGCAAACCGCAAAGGCAGTGAAAACGATTCAAGCAGAGTATCGTTTTGCGCTAACGGGAACTCCGGTAGAAAATGCTTTAGAGGAACTTTGGTCTATTTTCAATGTAGTATTTCCAGAATTGCTTCCGGGAAGAAAAGAGTTTGGAGATTTAAGACGTGAAAGTATAGCAAAGCGGGTGAAGCCGTTCGTATTACGTCGTTTGAAAGAAGATGTCTTAAAAGAATTACCTGAGAAGATTGATCACTTACAGTCTTCGGAATTACTTCCAGAGCAGAAAAAATTATATGCAGCTTATTTGGCGAAGTTGAGGGAAGAAACGTTAAAACATTTAGATAAAGATACGTTGCGTAAAAATAAAATTAGAATCTTAGCTGGTTTGACGAGACTTCGGCAAGTTTGTTGTCACCCAGGTTTGTTTGTGGACGGCTACAAGGGGAGTTCAGCTAAATTTGAACAACTTCTTGAAATTATAGAGGAATGTAGAAGTACGGGGAAGAGAATCCTTATATTTTCTCAATTTACGAAGATGCTTGCTATTATTGGACGCGAATTGAACCGTCAAGCTGTACCGTATTTTTATTTAGATGGGAATACGCCATCTTCTGAGCGTGTTGCACTATGCAATCGATTTAACGAGGGAGAAGGTGATTTATTCCTTATTTCTTTAAAGGCTGGTGGCACGGGACTAAATTTAACTGGTGCTGATACTGTTATACTATATGATTTATGGTGGAATCCTGCGGTCGAACAGCAAGCGGCAGATCGGGCTTATCGAATGGGTCAAAAGAATACTGTGCAAGTAATCAAATTAGTAGCACATGGCACGATTGAAGAAAAAATGAATGAGTTACAAGAGAGCAAGAAGAATTTAATTGCAGAAGTGATTGAGCCAGGACAAGAAAAATTCTCTTCTATTACGGAAGAAGAGATTAGAGAAATTCTTATGATTTAACATAAGAGAAAATGAAAAAAGCTATTCTTTCACAAATGTGAAAGAATAGCTTTTTTTCATTATGAACGTAATAATTCCATTTTTCTTTGCTTAAAGTAAGTGGACATTAGCGCTAGTTATAATGTATCGAATTCCTTGCTTTTATCATGTTTTTTAATTATTTTTTTGTACCTTTACTTTTATAAGGTTTCGCATTTTTCTTTTTCTTAGCACTAGATTGCCAACGGTTCCAGCCCTTACTTCCTGTTCCTTGACCGGTACCTTTCTTAGCTTTTGCTTTCGTTTTACTCATATTATCACTCCGTTACTATTCTATAAAAAATCTACTTTGATAGCAGTCAATGTCTTTGAAATATAATCTCGAGATATGACTATGTTTGTTCCTATTCGTTATGAATCAGAACAAACAACTGAATGATATAGTATATCATAAAATCGACAGTAATTTGCATAGATCTATTCAAATTGTAGAACGTTAGACATATGAAAAGAAGTACAAAGGAACTGAAAATGATGAGAAATACAATGGATTCTATTTTTCGAATGCTTACCCTTCTTGTCATATATATGATGGTTACTTTAGGTAAAGTGTTTTTTGGAGCGAAGCCACAAAAGAAGCGATAACTCTCATAAGGTTTTAAAGAATCGATAAAGAAATAAAATAAAGAATTGAAAAATATTTTTAAATTTTTGTTGACTTTCTTATTTTTTTGTATAGAATAATCATTAATAAAATGTTTCAGAGATGTGACAACAAAACGACTGTGAAAGGACGAGTAGTAGTAGGACGTAGTCAAAGCGAGTCAGGGGTGGTGTGAGCCTGATACGAAGCCTGTTATGAAGAACCTCCTGGAGTCGCTAACCGAAATCCTTTAGGGGAAAGTAGACTTAGCCGGGAACTTCGCCGTTACAAGAAGAACAGTATCGAGATTTCTCTAATCTCCGTACTGAATAAGTGAGCAACCTCTGTTGCTAATTTGGGTGGTACCGCGGAACTAAAGCCTTTCGTCCCAGTTTTTTGGGAAAGAAGGGCTTTTTTTGTTGGTTTCTTTCCACTACATCCAAACATTTTAGGAGGAAATAGGTATGTATCAATCATTAATGACAGTAAGAGAGACACAAATTGCAATTAAGGAAGTTAAAACATTTTTTGAGGATCAATTAGCAAAACGTCTGGGATTATTCCGTGTATCTGCACCATTATTCGTAACGAAAAAATCAGGTTTAAACGATCACTTAAATGGTGTAGAACGTCCAATTGAATTTGATATGCTTCATTCAGGAGAAGAGTTAGAAATTGTTCATTCACTAGCGAAATGGAAACGATTTGCCTTGCACGAATATGGCTACGAAGCTGGTGAAGGTTTATATACAAACATGAACGCGATTCGCCGTGATGAGGAACTTGATGCAACACATTCAATTTATGTTGACCAATGGGATTGGGAAAAAATTGTTCAAAAAGAATGGCGTACAGTAGATTATTTACAAGAAACAGTACGAACAATTTATGGAATATTCAAAGAGTTAGAAGATCATTTATTTGAAAAATATCCGTTTCTTGGTAAGTATTTACCAGAAGATATTGTATTTGTTACATCACAAGAATTAGAAGATAAATATCCAGAGTTAACACCGAAAGATCGTGAACACGCGATTGCAAAAGAGTACGGTGCAGTCTTTATTATCGGAATTGGTGATGCGCTTCGCTCTGGTGAAAAACATGATGGACGCGCAGCTGACTACGACGATTGGAAATTAAACGGAGACATCTTATTCTGGCATCCAGTACTGCAATCTTCATTTGAGTTATCATCAATGGGAATTCGTGTTGACAGTAAATCACTTGATGAGCAGTTAACAAAGACAGGTGAAGATTTCAAACGTGATTACGATTTCCATAAAGGTATTTTAGAAGACATACTTCCACTTACAATTGGTGGTGGTATTGGACAATCAAGAATGTGCATGTACTTCTTACGTAAAGCGCATATCGGTGAAGTTCAATCTTCTGTATGGCCTGATGAAATGCGTGAAGCTTGTAAGAAGGAAAATATTCATTTATTTTAATGAAAAATGAATTGAATTATTTTTTGAATATAACGATTTATAGGTCTAAAAAAAGAATGATTTAAATTCACTTTACCTTTTTAATGGTTTTGAAGTGTGAAGTTCTTCAAAAAAGCATCCGAAATATCAAAGGTTATCTTTTTCTGTTGAAGATAAAGCAGAAGAAAAGAGATACATGATATTTTTGGATGTTTTTTTACGTTTCATAAATTGGAATACCGTATATGATTAAAAGAAGTAACAGCTAATTGTATGATAGACTGAAGTTTAAAATAACATGTATAGAGTAATGAATCTATTAGGATGCAGATTACGCATTTGCTTTATAGATGTCTCTGACAGAATATGCATTGAATAACCAAAAGGGGAGTAGAGTATGTTACATAGTTTACATGCAATAGAAGAAGTACGAAACGGAAACATATATACGAAAGAAGCAAATATATGGTTAGGGTTTTTATTAGAAGAATATGGGACAGTAAGTATAGAAAGAAATTACCAGAGTGTATTAGAGTATGTGGAACGGACGCTAAGGCATTTAGAAAAAATGAATGTTTCATATGGTATTCGTGCTCGTGTAGAAACTGTATTGTGCTGGAGTGAAGTATCTAAGTGTGGTTCTGTAACGCAGCGCAAGAAGTGGAAGGATTTAGGGGTATCATTTTTAGCACATAACGAAGATTCAGCTTATATTTATAGACGCTATTTTCCATATGATGATGTAACGTTTACACTTATTCGTACACATGGATTAATAGGGCAAGTATTACGAGGAGAAGTATCCATGAATTCTCATGATGAATTGGTAAGATTATGGAAGCGAGGTGTGATTCAAAAAGATGAACTGCGTGAAGTGCTTCGTGTTTTAAATGAATGTATTGTTACTGGGGTATCTGATAAGTTATGGAAAAGAGTACAAGGAGAGGTATATGAACGTATTGAACAAATACTTTGTGGAGAACTGATTGAATATAGTGTAAAGGAACGAATTCGGCGGTTACGTACGAATGCTTCACCTAATGATACATATTTTGTTCAAGAATATGATTCAATTATGAATGATAGGTTAGAAGAAATGTTTACAGTTCTATTTGATTATGACCTTTGGTATGTAGAAGCAGCATTAACTCATTTTAGTTTTGAGGAGTTCGTGAAAGTGTTTGCATTAGCCTACCAACGTATTACTGAGAAGAATGTAGATCATATCAGTTTCCAGCCTCTTATGGGCGCATTGTATTATGAGAGAGAGGAGGGAAAATACTTAAATATTTATACGAAACGAGCAATTGAAAAAGTATTGCGAAGTGTATCAATAGTAGAATTGCTAAATATGACTCAAATTCCTCAATCAGAAATGTATCCTGAATTAAAGGAAACTGAAAATGTATTAACAATTGGTTTTGGAACAAGTGAAGTTGGAAAAACACTCATCGAGTTTTGTTTAGCTTGTAAAAAAGAAAATAATGCTCATTATGAACAAGCAGTCATAATGTTATGTGAAATATTTGGCTTACGCAGGGATGTGTTTGATCGGTTGGAAAATGAGGAAGAATATCTTTCGCATATGAATGGGAGTGTAGATGATAAAGTTGCGGTTCTTCTATATGTAGTAGGAGATATAATAGTAGAAATTGGTCCCGGTGGGGGCGCAATGATAAATAAATTTAAAGAAGTTTATCCGAATAAATCGGTTATTGGTGTAGATTTGTCACGAAATGTAATTGAAAAGTTAACAAGTGATAAATACGAAAAAGGCTACGACTGGGAAGTTACACTAGGCGATGCTTTACACCTTGCTGAAACATTTCATCCGGAAAGTATTTCTACAGTTCATTGTGGCTCAGTGAATCATGAAATCTTTTCTTATGGAGAAACAGAAGGTAAGAAGTTTAATATTGCAACAATGGAACGTTTAGTGAAGAGTGTATTTCAAATATTGACTCCTAGGGGACGTTGGATTATTCGTGATGGAGTGAAAACAGAAGGTGAAGGATGGTGTGAATTGCAGTTTCATGATGAAGCCGCAATGCCTTTCTTGAAAAACTATCAACGTGATTTTAAAGGAAGACAAATTCAAGTTAATACATTAGACGTCGATCGGGTAAGGATGCCGGTTAACGATGCAATGGAATTTTTATATACGTATACGTGGGGGGAGGAAGCATACCCACATGAAGTACAGGAACAATTTGGTGTATTCACCCTTCAAGAGTATATTGACTTTGTAGAGAATGTTGTAGGTTCAGAGAATGTAAAAGTAATCGAAGCAAAGCAGTACCTTTTAGAAGGATATATAGAACATTTATCATCGAAAGTTACATTGTTTGATGAGCAAGGTGAACAAATAGCATTGCCAAATAGTACATGTTTGCTTGTATTTGAGAAAATATAAATTTGTTTGATGTTTGTACTTTATGATACATTAATGAGCGGTAAATTCCTGTTGATTAAAGATTTACTTTATTATATAGGTGATTAAATACCATGAAAAATATACAGGAAATATGTATGAACAGATTAAATCGTTAATTTGGCATATATTTCAATAGGTATCATCACAGCATGTCATTCTATAATTGAAAAGAGTTTTGTAGAGGGAAAAATAAGAAGGTTTTGGTTGTTAGTAGGTTTGTTATTACATTTTATATTTTAGGTTTTAAGAATTATTGTCGAAAGGAATAAGGTGTGAAAAAAGATTCCGAAACAGAGTCAAAAATAATCTGTTTCGGAATCTTTTTTTAGAACATACATTGAGTTTTAGAAGTTTTATCTCATAATAAACTAACAGTAAAATTCCTACCTCGTAATTCAGTGGGAAAATTAGGTGAGAGGTGACTAGACAATAAAATACGAGTTAGTACGGGCTGAAGATACTCTTAATGATTTAAGTTTCAATGTATATTTTAAGCTAATTTTCTCTAGATTTTACTTAGATTTTACTTTCACCACCTACAATGAAAATAAGAAAACGTAAGTGTTAAAAAATGACGTTTCATAAGGCGAGGAGGTAACATGATGGAATTAGTAATTGACCACGTTACAAAAAAATACGGTGGGAAAGTAGCATTGAATGAATGTAGCTTACATTTAAAGCCTGGTATATTGGGACTTTTAGGACCAAATGGAGCAGGGAAATCTACCCTTATGCGTATATTAGCAACAATTGAACAACCGACGAGTGGTAGTGTGATATGGAATGGGGAAAACATTCAAAAGAAACCAAAGTTGTTACGTTCACAGCTTGGTTATTTACCACAAGATTTTGGGGTATATCCAAATATGAATGCCGTTGAGTTCTTAGAGTACATCGTAGCGATGAAAGGTTTAGCCATGAACTCTTCAAAAAAGCGGATTAATGAGCTACTTGATGCGTTAAATTTAACGAATGATAGAAAACGACTATTAGGTGGCTACTCTGGAGGAATGCGACAACGAGTCGGCATTGCGCAAGCTTTATTAAATGATCCGAAATTATTAATTGTAGATGAGCCAACAGTAGGATTGGATCCTGAAGAAAGAATTAGATTTCGAAATTTATTATCTAGTCTTTCTACGGATAGAATAGTTATTTTATCAACGCATATTGTAACAGATATTGAATCAATTGCGACTGATATTGCTTTGTTATCAAAAGGGAATGTATTAGCTCATATGCGACCTGAGCAACTATTAAAGCATGTAGAGGGAAAAGTATGGGAGTGGGTTATACCAGTTTCTGAATTACAGCATGTTCAAAAGAAGTGTATCGTAAGTAGTGCGGTTCACCGGAGTGATGGTATTCATGCTCGTATTGTTTCAAATCATGCGCCTAGTAAAAACGCATATATGATCGCAGCCTCTCTTGAAGATGCTTATCTTTATTATGTTTCTTCGAGAGGAGGGCAGGAAATTGAACAATGTATATAATCTGTTTTATTTTATTAAAAGTAATTTGATTAGACAAATGAGAAGTTATCCGTTCTTAATTGTAATCGGATTAACGATTTTTTTAGGCTATGCGTGTGTTCCTGCAGCTTCTTCTGGTTATGAAGTATTTCAACTTGGTGGTGTGAGAGGGGTATATAATTCGAATTGGCTTGGTGGTATGGGAGCGATGATTTCATCTTTATTCTTATGGTTGTTTGGTTTTTATATGTTAAGAAGTCAAATTTCAGATGATCAGCAATTAGGAATAGGACAATTGATTGCCACTGCACCTATAAGTAAATTTCAATATATTTTTAGTAAAACAATTTCTAATTTTGTTGTTTTAGTTGTCATTGAAATCGTGTTTATAGTTGCTTTTATCATGATGCAATTTATACGAGGAGAAAATTTTTCGTTTCAATTAGGTGGTTATGTATATCCACTTATTTATATTGTGTTGCCTTCGTTGGCACTTTTAGCAGCGTTGACTACTTTCTTTGATGTGTTTCCCGGTTTAAAGGGCGTGATAGGAAATGTTGTTTTCTTTTTTTTATGGGTCTTCTTAGGAATTATGGCGATGGAGCAGCCGAATGATTATTGGGATGTCTTTGGTTTAAATATAATTAGTTCTGATATGTTTCACGATGCAGCAAGTAAATTTGAATTTTTAAGCAAGGGTGAAGAAAATCGTAGTTTTGGTTATTATCCGATAGAAGGGAAGATGCAAACCTTTCAATGGGATGGAGTACATTGGACAAGTGAAATATTGATAACGCGTTTTATTTGGCTTGGAATTACATTGTTCCTCATTTTGCTTACTTCTCTTGTATTTCATAGATTTGGTATGTCTAGTAAAGGGGAAAAGAAGATAACAGAGTTAAGACAGGAGAAAGAATTAATTGCTATGAGTGAACGTAGTAATAATTTAGTTGCATTGACTTCCATAGCGAGAACAAAGGGTATTAGCATGTGGCGTTTAGTAAAAGCTGAGTTATCCATTATGTTAAAAGGCTTTACAATCTGGTGGTACATTATTGCGGTTGGGCTTATAGCATTTGGATTGATATGTCCGGTAGATGTAGCAAGAGAGTGGCTATCTATCGTTATGATTTGGCCAATTGCAATTTGGTCACAGATGATGACGAGAGAAAATTATTATGGAACGGATCAAATTATTATGTCGAGTTGTTCTCCATTTTATAAGTTTTTTGCAACATGGATTTCAGGTATTATAGTGGGTTTTATTATCTCTAGTGGTGTTATCATTCAATTTATATTAATTGAAGATATTTCGCTCTTGCTTTCTTGGCTTAGCGGTATAGTATTTATTCCAACGCTAGCCTTAGCATTTGGAGTATGGAGTAGGACACGTAAATTGTTTGAAGTGGTGTATATGCTTTTATGGTATTTAGGGCCAGTGAATCATCTTCCATATGTAGATTTTCTGGGAGTATCAACGTCATATGCTATTTTGTATATAGGATTATCTATCTTATTGCTAAGCATTGCATTAATAGGACAGTTACAGAAAATGGGAAGATTACGGTTGCTATTCAAGTAAGTAGTCAAGGGGATGAAAGCCATGAAAGAGAGAATATATGTATTTTTACTTATAAGTATAATCACTTTAAGTCTAGTCGCATGTGGTACAAGAGAGAATGAATCGTCAGTTTCCAAACAGTTCACCGCGAAACATATAAATGAGATTTATATAAAAACTGTAGGAGAAAACATTAAAGTTCATTCTACAGCAGAAAAAGATATTAAAGTTGATACAGGAGAGATGAAAGATGTAAAAGTGAAAGCGGATGGAGATAAATTAGAGATTATTATAAAAAACTCCCCATCAATTGTAAATTTGAAAACAGCAACTGTGCAAATATACCTTCCAGAAAAAATATATAAAAAAATAGATATTGAAACAGAGTCAGGTGAAATTATAGGTGAAAATATGTCATCTAAACAATTGGATTTGTACAGTGATTCAAGTGATATGACAATAAAAAATTATAAAGGGGACGAGATAAAAGGAGTTTCTAAATCAGGAGGGATTACGTTACAGGAAGTGGAGGGTAGCTTCGATATTCAAAACAATACCGGGGAAGTTAATGTATCAACTGCTTCCAACTTAAAAAATGAAAATATAATAAAAACTGAATCATCTCATATAAATATAAAGCTAGAAAAAGAGCCGGAAAATCTTGAATTGGATTTGTCGACACAGGCAGGGCGAATCAAAAGTGATTTTTCACTTTCATCTGGTGAAAGAGGGAATGATCATAAAGTAAAAGGCCGTATAGGAATTGGAAAAGAGAATGATACAAAGTTAACAGTGAAGTCTATGACAGGAAAGATTGAGTTAAAGCGCGATAAATAGTGAGAGTATGAAACGGATGTTCATCTGTTTAGAATAAGTTTTTCCTGTATAAATCTCTTTTTCCTGTATTTACTAGGGGATTTTCTAATTTTCATAGATTAACCTTCAATGGTGCACTGTATACTCTCTTTTTCTTGACATGCATATCATATAGTATTAATATACCGAGGAGTATGTTAATACTATATGTATGGTAGAAATACCTGAGGAAAAGGAGTACAGAGTGTCATGGGAAGAAAAAAAGAATTAACAAATTCGAAACGACAGTTATCGGACATTTTATCTCAAACTGTGAAAACTGGAATTATTAAATCGAATTTGGTCCCGATGTTTGCTGGATTGACATTGGCTTTATATAAATATAAAATTAGCCCGTTTGAAAAAATTCCAGAAATTATATTTGCTATGATTGGTTCGATTTTAATCATAGGAGCAGCAGGAGCTTTTAACAATCTGTATGATCGTGATATTGATTCGATTATGGACCGAACAAAAAATAGACCGACTGTAACGGGAGAAATCAGTTTTAAAGCTGTATTATGGCTTGGAATATTCATGACGATTTCTGGCTTAGCATTTCTTGCGCTAACGACATATTTAGCAGCGTTATTAGGGTTTTTAGGTTTATTTTTGTACGTTGTACCATATACAATGTGGAGTAAAAGAAGAACAATTTACAATACAGAGATAGGAAGTATTTCAGGAGCAATGCCACCGCTTATCGGTTGGGCTGCTATGTATCCGGATATTACACATCCAGCTATTATTGGTCTCTTTATCATTATGATTATTTGGCAAATGCCTCATTTCTATGCGATAGCGATTCGGAAACATGATGAGTATAAAGCTGCGAATGTGCCGATGCTTCCAGTAGTGAAAGGAATTAAAAGAACATATATACAAACAAATGTATATTTAATTATATTAATTATTATCAGTTTTCTTTTAGGTTCGTTGAGTATTGGTCTTATGTTAGTATCGCTTCTTTTAAGTATTTTGTGGCTTGCTTTAAGTATTTATGGTTATAAAAAAATGGATTCAGAGAAATGGGCAAAATCATTGTTTATTTTTTCTCTGTTCCATATGACGATTTTATTTTCCACAATTATTATTTATTCGTTAGTGGGTATCTTTTTTGGGAATTGATCTATAAAGAATAAAAAACAACTTCTCCTGTATAAAAGGGGAAGTTGTTTTTATATGAAAGATACATTTCATACGTATTCTTTTGATTATTTCACAATAAGCCTAGTGATTTGGGAGTATAATATGAATTTTTGTGCCTTTACCGATTTCACTCGTAACATGAATTGTCCCATTATGTGCTGTTATAATTTTATGAGCAATTGCCATTCCGAGACCTGTTCCTTCGCTTGAAACATTTGTAGTTGTCCCGCGGTAGTATTGCTTAAATAAATTTTGAACAGTTGCTTCATCCATGCCAGCGCCAGTATCTTCTATTATAATACGTATATTTTCTTGTAATAGAATAGAGGTATGGATCTTTGTTTCCGGAGGATTGTGTAAAATAGCGTTCATAAACAAGTTTTGTAAAGAACGGTGGAATAATTTTGTATCAATTGGAATTATTATGTTTGTATTATTTGATTCAAAACTAAAATGATAATGCTGAGAGCGTGGATCGTTTGTTATATCAGCTATCAGCCTTCTTGTAAATTCAACGATGTTTATTTCTTCTTTTCTTAATGGAATTTGTGAATCTTGAAGACGAAAGGAAAGGTTTAAGTCTTCAATTAATTCTTTCATGTGATCTCCCTTTTGCTGAATTTCTTGCAAAAACTTTTCTTTTTCTCCGTGACTCCAAGTATGATCTGGTGATAACATAAGCGCGCTGTATCCTGTAATATAGGTAAGTGGTGTTTTAAGATCATGAGAGATTCCTGCTATCCATTCATGTTTCATTTTCTCAAGTTGTTCACGTTCATTTTCTATTTCTCTTAATCTATTTGTTAAGTGCTCTATATTTAGAAAGACGTCTTTATATAGGCGGTAAGGCCCTTTTAATTTCCCTGTTTTTTTCTTGTACATTTGTTTCGTGCTTTCTGGTGTCACGTAAGACCCTTCTGCTAGTTGGTTAATCCAAGAAATCATTCGGAATAGAGGCCTACTAATATGCCAGCCATACATAATGGCACCGATAAGAAGAGTACATATAAAGAGGGAAAAAACGATAAGAGCTTCTGTATCCTTGTTATCTTTGCCTATTCCCATAAGAGGTAGTATGCCTTCCATAAAGATCACCATAAAAATCCCCATAAAAAAAGTACCAATACATAAACTACGAATAAAATGAAAGCCTAACCTAAAACCAATTTTCATTTTTGTTGCTCCTTCGTATGCGGGATAAATTTATAGCCAATTCCTCTCAAATTGACAATGTATGTAGGAGATTTAGGGTTTTCTTCTATTTTTCTACGCAATTTAGAAATATGCATGACGACTGTTTTATCATCACCTATAGAGGTCAGTCCCCATACTTGTTCGTACAATTGTTCAGCAGTAAAAATTCGGTTTGGGTGTGTACATAAGAAAGTAAGTAATTCTAGTTCCTTAGCGGTGCAATGTACAGATTTATCGTTTACTGTTAGCAATCCTTCGCTAGGATATAGAGAAAAGGCTTCGAAATGTAGGTTTAATTTTTCTTCATTGCGCTGTTCTTGTATCATATGTTGTCTACGTAATTGGACGTTAATTCGGGCAGCGACTTCTAAAGGATTAAACGGTTTTGTTATGTAATCATCTCCACCAATTCCTAGTCCTGTTAATTTATCTAAATCGCTAGAACGCGCTGTTACAAATAAAATAGGGGTATTTGTATAGTTTCGAATCTGTCTGCATAGTTCAAATCCATCAATATCAGGTAGCATCACATCGAGTAAGATAATATCGAATGGGCGACTCTTAATAAGGTGTAACGTTTCAGCTCCATTGATAGCTGTTGTTATATGCGTGAAGTTTTCTTTTTTTAGCGTAAGTACTAACATATCTAATATGCCTTGTTCATCATCTACTAAAAGGAGTTTTTCTGTTCTCATTATGGAATCCACCTTTACACGTTTTTCGAACCTGTTAGAAAGATATTTGGAAAATATTTCACATGTAATAGTGTAACATAATACCATTTTGTTAGATAAAAAAATAACAACAAAGAGAGATTCCTTGTTGTTATTTTCATAATCAAATTAATTCATTTGTACCAATGGTTCAATTTTTGCCATAAATGATTGGTGAAGTGCTTCTACGCCATCTACTAAATGAAGGCGATCGATGACAACAGATACTTTAATTTCAGAAGTACTTACCATTTTAATATGAATATTTTCTTCTTTTAGTGTAGAGAACATGCTAGCCGCAACACCTGGATTAGATACCATGCCAGACCCTACAATAGACACTTTAGCTAGGTGATTTTCATATTCTACCGATTCATAATGTAGCGTTTCTTGATTTTGTTCTAATACTTCTAATGTTTCTCTTAAATCACTCGAATGAATAGAGAAGGATAAGTGTACAGTACCTTCATTGGTAATGCTTTGAATAATAATATCAACATTAATATGAGCGTTAGCTAATGTAGAGAAAACAGTTGAAAGCGATCCTTGTTCTAATCCTTTCATTGTTACACGTGTGATGTTATCTTCAAATGCAATACCTTTTACGATTGATTGTTGTTCCATGTTACATTCTCCCCTTACAATTGTTCCGTTTTCTTGTTCCATACTTGAACGAACTTCTAAAACGACGTTATGATTTTTTGCAAATTCAACAGCACGTGGATGCAGTACACCAGCTCCAAGATTTGCGAGTTCTAACATTTCATCATAAGAAATTTCATCTAATTTATATGCGTCTTTTACAACGCGTGGATCAGTTGTGTAAACGCCTGTGACGTCTGTATAAATATCACATTTTTTCGCTTTAAGCGCAGCTGCTAATGCGACAGCAGTTGTATCAGAACCACCGCGGCCAAGTGTAGTAATTTCGTTCTCTCCACTTAATCCTTGGAAGCCAGCAACGATTACAATTGTTCCTTCTTGTAAATAAGATTGAATACGTTCTGTGTTAATATTAGTGATCCTTGCGCTTCCGTGTACAGATTCAGTTGTAATACCAGCTTGCCAGCCTGTTAGTGAAATAGCATGATATCCTTTTGCTTGCAATGCCATTGTTAATAAGGAAATTGTTACTTGTTCGCCAGTTGTTAGGAGCATGTCCATTTCGCGTTTACTTGGATTTTCAGTAATAGCCGTAGCAAGTGCAACAAGCTCATCTGTGCTTTTGCCCATTGCAGAAACAACTGTAACAACGCCGTTTCCTCGTTCATATTCTTCAATAATTAAATTTGCTACATGTTGAATGCGCTGAATACTTCCGACAGAAGTACCACCGAATTTTTGAACAATCGTTTCCATTACAAATTCCTTCTTTCGTCCATTTTTATTCATTAATCAGGAAAGGCGTAAAAAACATATAAGAGAGATGTATAAGTCCCTAAATATTCCTGTAGTTACCGGAAAGAAAAACAAAAAACACCATCTCAAATAGGTGAGGATGGTGCTGTTACAGGAAAAAGGAAACAGAAAAAGGAGCTAATAAAAAAACCGCCAAAAAAGGAATATCATAATAAAGCATGATATCTCTTTTTTGTAGATAGCTCTTCATACATACACGTCTGTATATATGACAGTTCTGTTTCTATTCGAAAACAGCCCCAATTGATAAATGCAGAGAAATTTATCAATTTCGGCAACGATTCCTTTTTTCTAAACTCATCGACATCTCTGTGTCTCCTTTAGAATACTTATAAGCGTTGCAACCTCTATCTCACGTTTTGGGCGAGAGTGTTTGGTTTATGAAGTTATTTGGTAACATTTGTTTTATAATAATTAAAATATTATAGGAAATCAAGTGCTTTATAAAAATTTTGAAAATTAAATCTATTTATAAAATGAAAGAATTATTTGAAAAATATAGATGAAATCATATTTTACATATAAATTAGTATATAGAGGGATTGGAGGGAGAGAGGATGAAGAGACAGAAACCGATTTATGTTCAAACAGAAATAGAAACATCAATGGAGGAACTATGGAAGTATACGCAAGATCCAATGTTACATGCAGAGTGGGATGCGCGGTTTACTGAAATATCATATTTAGAGAGAAAAGAAGATGAACCACAACGTTTTTTATACAAAACAAAAATTGGTTTTGGACTCGAAATAGCTGGTGAAGGAGAAGTGGTAGGGGAATTACAAAAGGAAACAGGAGAAAGGATATCTTCGCTAAAATTTTGGACAGGCAGTAAACTTTCATTGATAAAAATAGGAAGGGGCTATTGGAAGTATACACCGAATGGGAAAAATATTTGCTTTGAAACGCAGTATGATTATGATACGAGGTTTGGCGGTGTAGGGAGAATTATAGATTCATATATATTTCGGCCACTATTAGGGTGGGCGACAGCATGGAGCTTTGATGCTTTAAAATTATGGTTAGAAAAAGGGTTTCATCCCAGCTTGCTAATAAGGAAATCGATTACGTATTGGTTTATTTGTTTTATATTTTCTTTTGTATGGGTGTATCAAGGGCTTGTGCCAAAAGTATTATTTAATCATCCAGAAGAGGTACGGATGCTTTCTGTACTTATTGGTTCGAACGAAAATAGCATTTTTGCTCTTGAAATAATTGGGTTTTTAGAGATAGGATTCGGGATCATATGGTTGTTGCCATTTCAAAAACAGAAGTTATTGCTGCTACACATTATTATTTTAATTGGTTTAACCATTGCAGCAGGATTCACAAATATCTTGAGTTTTATCCAACCATTTAACCCTATTACCTTAAATTTTATATTAATTGGATTATCAGTTATTGGTTATATGAACAGTGATGATTTACCAAGAGCGAAAAATTGTAAGAGAAAAAGGAAGGGGTAAATGCGTGACTAACATCTATGAACGATTATTAGGAGAATCTTATCAGCAGCTACATCCAAAATTACAAAAACGTTATGCAATTACGGAAAACAATCCTTTTATAGGTGAAGGGAAAATGGATGAAATTGATGAAGGATCGTTTCTTGTTAAAATATTTTTACGAGTTGCATCGAAATTTCACATGTTTTTTTCAGAAAGAGGAAAAGAGGTACCGTTTACGATACATAATACTGCTGAAAAGGATGCGAAAGGAACTATCTTTGTAAGGTGGAATAGGATGTTTCTGTTTGGCAACAAAAAACGTTACTTCAATGCTGTTATGTACTTGGATACGAAGCAGAATGAAATTATTGATTACTTTGGTGAACCGCATTTGCTTGTATCAACACTTGCATTTTATGTGGATAAAGAAGGAGCAATGCATATCTCATCAAAAAAACAATGGTTTTACGTATTTAGGAAGAAAATACCACTACCAAAATTTTTATATGGAGAGGCGAAAATTACAGAGAGCTATGATGATGTGTTAAATCGTTACAAAATTCATGTTCAAGTACGAAATCCATTGTTTGGGCCGCTTTTCTCTTATAAGGGAACGTTTATAGAAGGGGATTAAAATCGATGAAAAATATAGTTGTTGGACTTATTTGTTATATGATTTTTCTTATATTGGAATGGCCCGTACTAAATCCCGTTGAATCAATTATATTGCTATCTATTCTTCTATTCATACCAATGTCACTTTGTATTATTGATAAGGAGAAAAGAGATGGATCTCAGGTTTTATTTTATAAAACTGTATCGTTACTTTATCCAGTTGCTGCAATCAGTGCAATGTTGGCTTTTGCAACGGGTTATTTTTTCTTTGCAGTTATATGGTTTATGTATACAGGCATGATTGCATTGTTCGGTGTAAATAGATTGTTAGAAAGAGGTTGGAAGCCACTAGAAGAGACGGCAATTGATAGTGGGTTTATTTATTTGTTTTTAGGTGGTTTTTGGTTTTTTGCCTCTGTAGCAAATCTATCAATTATGCAGTTTAGTTCTGATATCGTTTTGCTTACAGCAGCTCACTTTCATTATTCTGCATTTTTACTTCCCTTATCTATAGGATTACTCGGGAGAAAGCAACAAAAGAAAAGTAAACGATTTGAGATGGTTATGTTTGTTATTATAATTTCTCCGATGACAGTAGCAATTGGTATTACTTATTCGAGGACATTCGAGTTCTTTGCGGTATTCATTTATCTCATTTCCCTTTATGCTTATGGTATTTATGTATGGAAAACAAAATTCACTTCGATAAGTACAAAAATCCTTCTTATCATTTCATCAAGTACACTTATGATAACGATTCTGTTTTCACTCGTATACTCATATGGAAACTTGAAACAAGTTATGACAATCACCATTGCACAAATGGTTTGGATTCACGGTGTTGTGAATGGGATTGGGGTAGCGTTGCCTGCCTTTATTGCTTGGATGCTTGAAAGGAATACGCCAGCTTATATTCATTATGGAAAACCGATGAGTCGTATGAAAGGGAAAATGAAAGTAGAAGGAACAGATTTTATAGAGGAGAATGTATATACAGGCCTTGTAAATCAAATGAGTGATTTTCATAGCGTGCAGTTTGATGAAAGAAAAGTATCTCCACTTATTATAGATTTTTATAAGCATACGAAACATTATCAATTAAAAGCGAATATTAAGTGGTCCCGCTGCTTTCGCCCTTTTGCCTTTCTCTATGAAAAAATGAGTAGACGTATGCAACAAATTCATTTAGGAATGGGGAATAGATGGGAATCTATGCATGGGGATATCATTGCGATAAATGATGAGTGCGATGGTAGAGAAGATGTGAGGGGATGGGTTAGAAAAAATGAACAGGATGAAACGATTTTTATAGCCCTTTACTCGCAGCATACATATAGCGGAGAAACATATATGAATATTGCATTGCCATTACCTTATTCGAATATGACAGGTATTTTAAAATTACGTAATGATAACAACGACCTTATCATTACTAGCAGGTTAAGAGAAAGTACAAAAGGAGATGAAGGGATTTACTTACATACTCGTTTCTTTACACTTCGATTACCGTTAGCTGAGACATTTACGATAAAAGAAAAAAATGATGAGATTTTAACAGCACATCATCAAATGTGGATCTTTGGCGTGAGGTTTTTAGAGATTGATTATGAGATTGAGAGAATGGAAGAGAGATGTCATTGAAATAACTTTTTGATATATATATAATTTAATTGTTAGAAAAGAGGAAAAATTTAATGTTATAATAAAAGGAAAAAGAAGGAAGGTATTTAGGGGAAGGTGATACATATGCAAGGAGAGGTGCAGACAGAAAATAAGGGGAGTTATGTAAGTAATTTATTGTTACCTGTTACAAAATCACGCCATTTTACTTTTTTATGGATTGGACAGCTTCTTTCCGTTCTAGGAAGTTCTATTACGATGGTAATCCTTCCGGTAGTTGTATATACATTAACTGGATCCACAGTTGTTATGGGAACGACGATGGCTATGTATATGCTACCGAATATTCTCGTTTTACCGTTTTCTGGGCTAATTGTTGATCGTATAAATCGAGTGAAGTTAATGTTGTTTACCGATATTGTTCGGTGCATATTAATGATCACACTTGCGGTACTTATGTTTACAAATACTTTAACAACCACGATTTTATATGTGCTAGTAGCGATATATGGACTAATGGAGGGGATATTTCAACCTGCATATGCAGCAGTGCGAGCGAGGGTCTTTGTACCGGAAATTCGTAATGCGGCTAACGCATTAACACAAATGAGTAATCAAGGCGTTCGCTTAATAGGTCCAGCCCTTGGTGGTCTTATTGTTTCGGTTGCATCAGCGGGAATTGGATTTGGTTTAGATGCATTGACTTATTTCCTATCTTTTATCTGTCTATTGTTTTTAAAAGATGTAACAGCTAAAAAGGTACAGGAACAAACAAATCAAAAAATGAATTTCAAAAAAGATTTTACAGAAGGTATTGTTGTCTTAAAAAGCCATCCGTGGCTTTGGATTACAATTTTAGCATTTTCATTTATTAATATTTGTCACGCAGGAATTATCGTTGTATTAATCCCTTGGCTATTTCATATACATCATCAGTTTGAACCGTTTGTCTATGGGATTGGAATGGCATGTTCTGGAGTGGGGGCTGTTGTGGCAGCTCTTATTTTTGGAGGGAAACAGAAGTGGAAGAAAAGGGGATTGCTTGCCTATGGAGGTGTCCTCATTAGCGGAATGTCACTATTTCTAATGTCTTTTGTTTCGTGGGCGCCAGGGTTAGTAGCGTTAATGGCGTTAGAAGGGTTTGGAATCATGATTTTCGGTTTAATTTGGGAAACGAGCTTACAAGAACTTGTACCAGAAGAAGCGTTCGGAAGAGTAGCAAGTCTTGATATGTTAGGGTCTTTTGCATTATTACCGCTAGGGTATATCGTTGTTGGCTGGTTGGCAAATATAATTGGTGGTACTGTGACGATTACGATTTTAGCCATTGCAGCTATTGCGGTAGTAGTAATCGCGCTCCTTGTTCCAAGTATTCGTCAGTTTGATTAATAGTGAAAAAAGTAAGTTCTGCTAAACGGCAGAGCTTACTGTTCGTGAAAGAAAAAAATTTGTGTATGCTGTTTTGCTGTGCTTTCAGGGTGACCGTTATAACTAAATTGGTCCTCGTCCCAGCTAATGACGATGTCAAATGAGTTTGTGTCCTCAGATAATGGGAATTGCATTTTTGGAAGCCGAGTTTGACTATATGCTACACGTATGTCGGACTTATTGAAAGGACTAAAAACGGCTTCTGAATTTGGGTTGTTGTCGCGTACTTCAATAGATACGTTACTTACATCTTTACCGATATTTTTAACAAGTAAGCTGTATGTATGAAACATACCTTTTTTTGATTGCCGTGCTGTAGAATCTTTCGTTTTATCAACTTCAATATACCACTGATTAGATTTTGATATAACAGGAAGTTCTGTAAAAGTTACAGCGCTTGTTTGAAGTGGAACTGCAAAACAGAGGAAAGTAAGTAAGAATAATATTTTTCTTTTCATGAATCATTCTCCAATTCACTATTGCTGATTTTTTATTTTGTTAGCATGTACGAATTAAAATGGAACTATGCATGTATTTGTGATTCGAAATACGAGAAGGATAAATATGAGTTTTGGCTGGATGATAAAGAACAGGTTGCGTTCATTCGTTTTGATGATGCCGATGTTCAATGAATAGGCTTAATGTTAGGAGGCTAGTATAGATAGTCTCTTTTTTATGTCTAAATTCTTGCAAGTAAATTAAAATGGTCATATTTTATCTTACCAGTAATTATTAACGTAACGGTATTGATTCAGCGTTTATGAGTCATACATGTTTTACTAAAATAGATTGATGAAAACTCCTTATTGACTTTCTGTAAAGAAAATAGATGTAGTTCTTAAATTGAACAATATATAGAACGAGTTAAGTAGTTGAATGTAAACTTTAAATAGGAACCTTACAAAAATGTAATGTTTATGTCATGAAAGAAGATAGTACATTACGAATCATTCTTTTAAAATGAAGTAGATTATGCTTTTTGGTTACATATAGCATAGGTTAAAGAATTAAAGGAGATTATGTAATGAGTTTTCAGAATTTAGATTATGAATGGTTCCATTTTATAAACAGTAAAGTGCAACAATATCCACTGATTGACAATGTAATGATACTACTTGCAGAATATGTACAATATGCTTTCGTGCTATTGCTTGCTCTATTATGGATAAGGAATAAACCTAATTTTCGTGTAATGGCTTTTCAAGCGATGGTCGCATTTACTTTAGCGTATTCGATGAATAGAATCATTGAACAATTTCTTTATAGAGATCGACCTTTCGTTTCACACAACATCACACAACTCGTAGATCACGCTGCTAACTCTTCTTTTCCAAGTGATCATGCAACATCAGCAGTCGTGATTGCAGCTACATTATTGCTATCTGCATATCGTTTTAAGTATACTTGGTTTTTCTTAGCACTAGGTGTAGCTTTCTCGAGAGTGTGGGTCGGAGTACATTATCCATTTGATGTAATTGCAGGAATTGTACATGGAGTATTGGTAGCGCTATTTACACAGTATGTTGTATTTAAAATACGTCCTGTCGCTACGTTAATTGGAAAACCTATTTTTCAAGGAAAAAACTAGTTTTATAAAATGAATATATTTGTACCTAACAAAAAACTGTCCTAAATCAAAATATTTAGGACAGTTTTTTGTTGTTCTTTTTTAGGACTAAAAGAATGGATGAAAATGTTGTTGAATATGAAATGTTAACCATAGTACATTTAACAAGGGAAGAATTTTTCATAAAGAAGGTGAGGAATTGCTTAATGAAGCAAATGGCCTAATAAGGGGGCATATGTATACAGCAGAAGAACAACAAAAGCTGTATAAACGAACATTAATCATTGTAAGCATTTCACAAATGTTTGGAGGTGCAGGCTTAGCCGCTGGAATTACAGTCGGGGCACTGCTTGCACAGCAAATGCTTGGAACAGATGCATTCGCGGGACTGCCAACAGCGATGTTTACAATGGGATCAGCAGGAGCGGCTTTCATAGTAGGGAGGCTCTCACAACGTTATGGGCGCCGGATTGGGCTTGCGTCTGGGTTTATGGCAGGAGGAGTTGGTGCTATTGGTGTCGTAATGGCAACTCTAACAAATAGTATTATCCTTCTACTAGCTTCCTTACTCATTTATGGGGCAGGAACAGCCACAAATTTACAAGCTCGTTATGCTGGTACGGACTTGGCGAATAAGAAGCAGCGGGCAACAGCCATTAGTACGACAATGGTTATGACAACTTTTGGAGCGGTCGCTGGACCGAACCTGGTCGGGATAATGGGAAATATCGCTCTTTCCATTGGGATTCCGAAACTTGCGGGGCCGTTCTTATTATCAGCAGCTGCATTTTTACTAGCAGGGCTCGTACTTTTTATTATGCTTCGCCCAGACCCATTAATAGTAGCGAGTGTAATAGAAACATATAAACAGAAGCAAATAAAGAAAGAAAATTCAATGATTAAGACGTCGATAGAAAATAAAAGAGGCGTTATAGTTGGTGCGGTCGTTATGATACTTACGCAAATCGTAATGGTCGCAATTATGACAATGACTCCTGTACATATGAAGCACCATGGCCATGGCTTGCATGAAGTGGGCCTTGTTATTGGTTTCCATGTAGGGGCAATGTATTTGCCATCACTTGTTACAGGAATTTTAGTTGATAAGGTTGGTAGGATGACAATGAGTATCGCTTCTGGGGTAGTATTACTTAGCGCGGGAGTGATAGCTGCTGTCGCACCAAGTGACTCTTTAATTCTCTTAGTCGTTGCTTTAGTTTTACTTGGGTTAGGATGGAACCTTGGTTTAATAAGCGGTACTGCTCAAATTGTTGATGCAACAGAACCTTTAACACGCGCAAAAACACAAGGGAAAATCGACGTTTTAATTGCATTAGCTGGCGCTTCCGGTGGAGCGATGTCTGGCATGGTAGTAGCAAATTCAAGTTATGCAGCATTATCATTAGCTGGAGGAGCCTTGGCCTTGTTACTTATTCCTGTTGTGATTTGGTCTCGGAAAGGGAATAGATAGCGTTCACTAAAAGAATATAAAAGTGTTTTTTATAAAATGGTGAGGGGTATGTCTCTGTTTGGGGGAGATACCTTTCTTTTGATTCAAGTTGTAGTTTCTTAGAGGGCTTGTCTGTAATCATATTAGTAATATGATGTGTAGTGATTACAAAGAAAAGAAGTGCGTTTCGCGCTTCTTTTTGAGATCACACCAACAAAACGTGGATTTTATACGCTAAGGATATGCAGGATTTCATACAGGCTACGAGAACGGGTTGAACTGCCAAATGCTGTTATGACAGGGATGTATGAAATCTTGCATACAACGGAAGGTTGACAAACTCGTGGTATGAATGGCTTTCTAGGATTTGGTTACTGCTGATAATTTGACTTTATGTAAACTAAAAATGTATAGAGTATTCATTGCGATATTCTCTTACAAACCGGTCTTGGTTGCCTTGATAGCAACTGCATATAATGATAGTGGGGTGGAAAAATTGAAGTTTAATCAAATGAAATGGGCTGGTTATGCTGCGTGTATTTGGTTAATATTGTATATTCCGATCCACATTTATTGGGCATTGGGAGGAACGACATTAATGCCTGGGCTTTGGAGAGATGAGGCGAAGTGGGCAGCAGTAAACTGGGGAGCATCTGTAGTGTTGTTAGTAGCATCAATATTTGCACTATTACTGGTTCATCCTTGGGGACAAAAGATCTCAAGATATTTGATGCTTGCAATGGGTTGGTTTGCTTGCATATTGCCAATCGTGCATGCTGTCTACGGATATATTACAAAAGGACTTTTTCTAGCTGGTATTATTCCTTTAAAATTTTTTGATTTCTCAGTATGGGAAACATTAGATGGCGATTATATGATCTTAATAGATTTGTTACTTTTCGAACCTTGGTTTTTAATCGCAGGCGTCTTATTCGGGTCAGCTACTTTACAGTATCAAAGTAAGATAAAAGAAGTAATGGATCAACAACAAACTATTATTAAATAAAGATCTTCGATAGAAGATTCTTATTCGTATACCGATAACACTGATTATGTGAAAAGAGAGTAGTCCGTAATCCTGTTAATAATACAATACAAAAGCTAGGGGTTAAAGGGCGTTTGTAAGCGGATATTGGGCTTTTTCGTAGGGGAGAACTCGAATTGTAATGATTGGGAGATGTCTTATAAGTCGTTAAAACCGACTTATGGGCAGCTCTCTTTTTTTATCCCGCTACTTTAGGGCAGTAATACTCCCACCTCAAAATTCGGCGGGAGCAATGTCCAGCTCTAGCGGCTAGAATCTCCGGTCGCCCGCACCCCCTCGGACGAGGCAAAAAGCGCCTCTCTATCGGGGGTGCGGGCGTCCTGTGATTCTGAGCGAGCCGCACTGATTAAAGTTTCACTTTATTTTCCTATTTAGACCTTGCAATTGACTATGACCTTATCCTGCACCAATGCGTCCTTTTAAAGATTCAACGTTTTTTGCCATATGAATGCTCCTGCCCTATGTGCTGATTGTTGTATGTTTTATATTATTTTGTACGAAAAACAATCATTAGATTTTTAGGAAAAGTATAATCCGTTATAAAACGAATAACTATTAAATAGGGGGATTAACTATGTCGTACAGTGACTTTAAATTACTTTTTTAGAGGGAGTTATCTGGAATAGTGGAGCTTATAATAAAAGTTGTGTGTATTGAGGTGAAAGTAATATATTTTAGATGAATTTTAAAAGGGTATTCATAAACTAATAAAAATAGTTTACAAATTTGCATCCAGCTTATATAATTTGATTCATATAAAAAAGTTTCCTTAAGGAAACATAAGTTCAAATGTACATTATATGTATAATATAATTTATCTTATATTTTTTTGCCTTAAAGTTGCCTTTGTGCAAAATACTTATCCTAACGAAAAAAAGAAAGGGGAATGCATAAAAAATGACTGAGGCTGTAGTTGTAAAGGATTTGTTTGTATCATATCAAGGGAATCAAGTGGTCCAAAACGTTTCCTTTGATATTGAAAAAGGAAAACTCGTTGGAATTATTGGTCCAAACGGGGCAGGGAAATCTACTTTGATGAAAGCTGTATTAGATTTAATTCCAAATGATAAGGGATATGTTCGGATTCTTGGAGAGGATATTCGAAGCGCTAGAAAGCGGATTGCGTATGTACCACAAAGAAGTGATATAGATTGGGATTTCCCTATTACAGTTTTAGATGTCGTGCTAATCGGAACGTATCCATCTTTAGGTATGATAAAAAGACCAAAGAAAGAACATCGGGATTGGGCATTTGAATGTCTAAAAAAAGTCGGAATGGAAGAGTTTAAAAATCGCCAAATTGGTGAGCTTTCAGGCGGACAGCAACAACGTGTCTTTTTAGCAAGAGCTTTAGCGCAAAAGGCGGAGATTTTCTTCTTAGATGAACCATTTGTTGGAATTGATGTAACAAGTGAAGAGACAATTATTAAAATTCTTAGAGAGTTACGCAAAGAAGGAAAAACGATTGTTGTTGTACATCACGATCTAAGTAAAGCAGAGTCCTTTTTTGATAAATTACTATTATTGAATAAAAGCTTAATTCATTATGGAGAAGTACAACAAGTATTGGAACCAACTGTTATGTCAAAAGCGTATGTGAATCAGGGAATATTCTTTAATAATTCAGCGGAGGTACATTCATCATGAAGATTGTAGAATTTATAGATGCATTAATGCAGTACGGTTTTCTGCAGAAGGCGTTATTAACTTCCGTTATGGTAGGAATTATATGTGGTGTAATTGGATGTTTTATTATTTTACGAGGCATGGCATTAATGGGTGATGCCATTTCACATGCCGTTCTTCCAGGAGTAGCGCTTTCTTATATGATTGGAATGAATTATTTTATAGGTGCGGTTTTAACAGGGGTTATTACTGCAGTAGGAATTGGATTTGTAAGTCAAAACAGTCGTATTAAACATGATATGGCGATTGGGATTATGTTTACCTCTGTATTTGCTGTAGGGATTATCTTAATTACCTTTATGAAGAGTAGTTCTGATTTGTACCATATTTTATTTGGGAATGTCTTATCGGTTCGTTCTTCTGATATGTGGATGACACTTAGTATCGGAGTTGTTATTATTGGTCTTGTGTTTCTATTTTACAAAGAATTATTGGTGTCTACATTTGACCCGACAATGGCACAAAGTTATGGATTGCCGAACAAATTGATTCATTATGGCTTAATGATTCTTCTTACGATGGTTACAGTTGCTTCACTTCAAACTGTAGGGATTATTCTAGTTGTCGCTATGCTTATCACACCAGCGGCTACAGCGTATCTATTAACAAACCGTTTGTGGGTCATGATCTATTTAGCAGCGGGTATTGGTGCACTTTCATCTGTAGTAGGGCTATACTTTAGTTTCTCTTATAATCTTGCTTCAGGTGCAACAATTGTTCTTGTTGCAACATTCTTGTTCGGATTGGCATTCTTTTTCTCACCGTCACAAGGTATGTTTTGGAGAGCTATAAAAATTAGAAAAAATAGAGCAGAGTTGTCATAATTGATTGGAGGATAAAGATGAAATTAAAAAATGTGTTATTTTCGATACTTTGTATTTTTGTTTTTGCACTAACAGCTTGTTCTAGTAATACAACTGGAAAAGAAGAGAAAAGTGGAAAATTAAAAGTTGTAACAACATATTCCATTATATATGATATGGTAAAGCAAATTGGTGGAGATAAGGTTGAAATTCATAGTCTTGTTCCAATTGGCGCTAATCCACATGAATATGATCCACTGCCAAAAGATGTTATGAAAATGACAGATGCAGATACGGTATTTTACAATGGTTTAAATTTAGAAGAAGGTGGAGCGTGGTTTAAAAAGCTATTAAAAACTACAAATAAATCAGGGAAAGATGCACCTGTTTATAAGGTAAGTGAAGGTGTAGAGCCGATTTATTTAGAAACAAAGGGATTAGAAAAAGAACCAGATCCACATGCATGGATGAATATAAGAAATGGTATTCTATATGCTGAAAATGTGAAGAAAGCATTAATTAAAGAAGATCCTAAAAATAAGGAATTGTATACTGAAAATGCGGAAAAGTATATAGCAGAACTGCAGAAATTACATGATGAAACGGTGAACAGAATCCATCAAATCCCTGAAGAAAAACGTTTCCTAATCTCTAGTGAAGGTGCTTTTAAATACTTTGGAAAAGCATATGGAATTAAGACGGGATACATTTGGGAAATTAACTCAGAGAATCAAGGTACTCCAGATCAAATTCGAGACGTTGTAAGTTTAATTCAAACGAATAAAGTTCCAGCTTTATTTGTGGAAACAAGTGTAGATCGACGTAGTATGGAAACTGTTTCAAAAGAAACGAATGTACCGATTGCCGGTACAATCTTTACAGATTCACTTGGTAAATCAGGTGAAGATGGAGACACTTACTTGAAAATGATGAAGTGGAATACAGATACCATTATTAATGGATTACAGAAGTAGTATTAAGTTGAATAAAACAATAAAACAAGCACCTACTCAGGTGCTTGTTTTATTTGTATTACTGAGGTGTAGTTTCTGCTACTTGTTTCTTCTTCCTGATTAGTAATAGAACTACGTTCATGTTTTGTAATAGGTATTTACCTTGTGAGGCAAACATTGCAACAATTGCTAAACTTAAAAATAGAATTTGAGCAGAACTGAATAATGGAAATATTACACACCTTATTAGAATTTATTTTTATAATATTTTACATACGGTTTTTAATGAGTTAAAAAATTTTCGTATGAACCAACTACCTACATGAGTGAATCCGTGTGTTACTTTAAAAACTCATTAACCTAAAACTAGTTTACTATAGTTCCGAAAAGATAGGAATCATTGAATGAAGAAAGGGTTAAATAGACGGATTAAAAAATTAATAGTAAATCATTACAAATTTCAAATTAATAGGAGGGTTCATGAAATATGAGGTAAAGGGAGAGAAATATACAGGTATTAAAATGTACTCTCGTATTTATAAGATTACAAAGGAAGAAAAAGGGCAAAGTACACGGTTAGCTGAAGTGTTGCAGCCGCCTCTTGATTAATTCTATAGTATTTGGAATTAAGCTTTTGTCATATAGGTTGACGAAAAAGGTCTCGATCGTATATAAGATCGAGACTTTTGCTATTTATTTCGGGTATAAAGCGTTAAAAGTGTTTCAAGAAACGAATAATATTTATCGTATACTACATGCTAAAACGATTTGCCATTCATCTTATAAGGGATGGAGAATATAAGGTAAGTGAAACTATCTTATTAGAGATGCTAGATGATGCTGAATTAATACAGGATGAATCAGAAGCAGCAAGAACTTTGCATAATTTAGGTTTTTTGTATTATTGGCAGAAAAAGAAAATAAAAGCATTGGAATATTATTGCGAGTAACGATAAATTATATGCGCGTGTGAAAACATTGAAAGTAATTATTGCATTAATTGAAGATTATTTTGTAGAGCATGGAATCGAATTTCCATCATACTATCATGAAATGAAAGAGAACATGCAAGAGGAAGGCGAACAAGTACAAAATTAATTTAGGCCCTATTCACCATAAGAAGTGTACGCAAAAAATGGAGAATCCACTAGAAAATTGATGATTTTGTTTATGCCCATAATTGAAGTTTATTCTTGTGGAAAATATATAATTATGCTAAGATTTATGTAACTTTTAATGAACGGAGGGGTCTCCTTTGATTTTAATCAGATTACGTCTCAATACTTTGTGCCGATAATTGAATAGCGCTCAAAGGCTCTGTCTGTGTGCAGAGTGAACGGGATTGGTCTGCCTATTTTAAAGGAACCCTTTATTGAACTAATATGTGAAAAGAGGGAGGGACGAATACGCCCTCTTTTTGTTTTGCCTTTATAATAGAATGATGTGATATATGTGTATGTTTTTTAGGGATACGTATATCATTTGTGACGTATTGACCATGTAGCAATTTGAAAGCTATGCTTTCTTTTGTTTATTTGTCGTACTCTCATCCGTTTACGAAAAACACAGGCAGTGACCTGTGTTTTTTATTTTACGTAATCGAAATGGAGGAATTAATATATGGAAGAACTAGTACAAAAAGCAATATTAGTCGGAGTGAATTTAAATAATGAAAGTGATTTTGAATATTCAATGGAGGAGTTAACAAACCTTGCAGAAGCTTGTGATGTGGAGGTTGTAGGGCAAGTTACGCAAAATTTAAACCGTGTGAATCCATCACATTATATTGGAAAAGGGAAAATTGAAGAAGTGTCTGCTTTTGTGAAGGAAGCAGATGCGAATATGGTTATTTTTAATGATGAATTATCACCTTCGCAAATTCGAAATTTAGAAGCTGATTTAGATTGTAAAGTTATTGATCGTACCATTTTAATTTTAGATATTTTCGCGCAGCGTGCTAAGACGAAAGAAGCACAGCTGCAAGTTGAAGTCGCGCACCTTCAGTATATGATGCCACGTTTAATTGGCCTTCGTGAATCTTTAGGAAGACAGAGCGGCGGAGTTGGTACAAAAAATAAAGGTGTCGGTGAAAAGAAATTAGAGTTAGACCGTCGTAAAATTGAAGAGCAAATTGCAGTATTAAATAAAGAGTTAGAAGCGCTTGTCGCGCAGCGTCAAACGCAGCGTAAACAGCGTAAGAAAAATGAAATCCCTGTTGTTTCATTAGTAGGATATACAAATGCAGGTAAATCAACCATTATGAATACGATGCTGGAGATCTTCAATGGTTCTACTGAGAAACAAGTATTTGAAAAGGATATGTTATTTGCGACGTTAGAAACGTCAGTGCGAAATATTGAACTTCCAGATAATAAATCGTTTTTATTAACGGATACAGTTGGTTTTGTAAGTAAATTACCGCATCACCTTGTTAAGGCCTTCCGTTCTACGTTAGAAGAAGTGGCGGAGGCGGATTTATTGATTCATGTGGTCGATTATGCAAATCCAAATTATGAACAATTAATTGAGATTACAAATCAAACACTAAAACAAATTGGTGTTGAAAATATCCCGACAATATATGCGTATAATAAATCAGAGATGATGGATGTTGAAATCCCCAAAATACAGGAGGACCGAGTATATCTGTCTGCAAAACAACAAATTGGGATTGAAGAACTTGTAGAAATGATTCGTTCGCACATTTACAAAGAATATACAAAGTGTGAGATGTTAATTCCTTATGATCAAGGGCAAGTTGTTTCTTATTTTAATGATTATGCACATGTTACATCTACAAGTTATGAAAATGAAGGTACGAAGATTTCACTTGAATGTAAGACGAGTGATTTTGAAAAATACAAACGTTTTGTTATTTAAAATGAAAAAAACATTGATTTTATTTGAAATTTCTAGCTATACTAAAAGTAGCGTTAATGAAATTAAAAGAACGGAAGGGTGACCCAATTACATGAAGTACTAATCCTATTTACGAAAGCAAACAATTGAAGGTTTTTTAGCAGACGATTACGCTGTTATTTGTGATGCCTTCAATTTGCGTTTTTCAGAATAGGATTGGCTTTGTATAGTTGGATCTAAAAGGGGTAGTCTCTTTTGGTGTACACCTATATAATGATTTATGCCTCCTATTCTGAATGGATATAGGGGGCATTTTTTGTCTCCTAAACTTGATAAAAAGGAGATGTTACTATGTTTTTATTAGAAGCAAATCATATAAAGTACTATGTACAGGATCGTTTATTATTAGATGTGGATCAACTGCAAATTCAGCAAAATGCTCGAATTGGGTTAGTCGGTAGAAATGGAAGCGGGAAAACGACGTTACTTCAAATTCTAGCTGAAAAGATTTCTCCAGAAGAAGGGAAAGTGACTCAACATACTCGTTGTGAACTTTTACCCCAGCTGAAACGAACAGATACAACAAAAAGTGGTGGGGAAGTGACGCAAGAATATATTCAAAAGGCTCTCATTAAAGATCCAGAGCTGTTACTTGCAGATGAACCGACAACAAACCTCGATACAGAACATATTGAATGGTTGGAGAAGAAGCTGAAAAAGCGGCAAGGAGCATTTATCATTATTTCACATGACCGTGCATTTTTAGATGCTCTTTGTACAACGATATGGGAATTGGATGAAGGAAAGATAAAAGAGTATACAGGCAACTATAGCGATTATGTAAAACAAAAGGAAATAGAGCTCAATCAAGAACAATTAGCGTATGAAAAGTATGAGAAAAAGAAAAGGCAGTTGGAAGAAGCATTGAAGTTAAAGGAGAAAAAAGCGGAAAGAGCAACAAAGACTCCAAAAAAGGTGAGTAAGTCAGAAGCGAAAATTACAGGAGCAAAGCCATACTTCGCAAAAAAGCAAAAGAAGTTACAAAAAACAGCATCGGCCATTGAAACGAGATTAGAAAAGCTTGAAAAGGTAGAAAAAGTAAAAGAAATTCTGCCGCTTAAGATGAACTTGCCGAATGCAGAAACATTTAAAAATCGAATTATTGTTCGTGTAAATGATGTAACTGGAAAAGTTGGTGAGCGTGTACTTTGGAGCAAAACGAGTTTTCATATTCGAGGTGGGGATAAGTTAGCAATTATCGGTTCAAATGGGAGTGGGAAAACGACACTTGTCAAAAAAATTATGAATCAAGAGTACGGTATTAGGCTTTCTCCAGCTGTGAAAATCGGCTATTTTAGTCAAAATTTAAACATATTAGATACGGAAAAATCAATTATCGAAAATGTACAGTCCTCTTCAAAGCAGGATGAAACATTGATTCGAACGGTTCTTGCGAGAATGCATTTCTTCAGAGATGATGTTTATAAACTTGTAGGAGTTTTGAGTGGCGGTGAACGAGTGAAAGTAGCATTAACAAAGCTATTTTTAAGTGATATTAATACGTTAGTTTTAGATGAACCGACAAACTTTCTTGATATGGCAGCTGTTGAAGCGTTAGAATCTCTTTTAAAAGAGTACGAAGGGAGTGTAATCTTTGTTTCACATGATCGCCGGTTCATTGAAAATATCGCTACACGAATTTTAGCGATTCATGATCAAGAAATTAAGTTATTTGATGGAACGTATCAGCAATATAAACTAGGTCAAGTGGAAAAGACGCGAGATACGAAAGAAGATAAGCTTCTTTTACTTGACACAAAAATATCGGAAGTGCTAAGTCGCTTAAGTATTGAACCGTCTGAAGAATTAGAAATAGAATTTCAAAAACTTTTAAAAGAAAAAAGAGAATTGGACATAGCTGAATAAGTTTGAACGGTATTCAAAAATAAAGAGTACATCACGACTAATTGAGTGATGTACTTTTTCATATGATAAGCAATATTGATGTGGGGAGGTCACCATTTATCAGTTGCTAAAGGTATGAAAAAGAAATGTTTTCCATAATTTTTTTAGTTTGTTTCTACATTTTATCTGTATTTCAGTGTAAAAAAGACAGAAGTATCCACGATTAAACCTAATGTATATTATTTTGGTATAACAATTATATATATGAATATTAAAACGGAGTTGTGTTACTGGAAAAAGAGATAAAACCATTATAGAATAGGAAATATTTCAAAAATCAGAACTTATTACATATTACAGTAAGTGTACTGTTAATAAGTTATACTTTCTGTTTTTAGGGAAGGAGAGAGGGAACTATGCAGGCGGTGTCAAAGGAAAATACAGTAGCCTCACCTACAATTTATCGCATTTTATTTGCAATTAGTTTCGGTCATTTTTTAAATGACTCGATGCAGGCTGTTGTACCAGCGCTATTTCCTATTTTGGAAAAATCGATGAATTTGTCCTATATGCAGGTAGGGTGGATTGCATTTGCACTCAATATGACATCATCGATTATGCAACCGGTATTTGGGATGTATTCAGATAAGAAACCATCACCATTTTTACTACCACTAGGTATGTTTTCAAGTATGCTTGGGATGATTGGACTTGCGTTCGCACCAAACTTTATTATCGTTATTATTTCTGTTCTATTTATTGGATTAGGATCAGCGGTCTTTCATCCTGAAGGAGCACGCGTTGCTTATATGGCAGCGGGTGCGAAACGTGGGTTAGCGCAGTCCATTTATCAAGTAGGAGGGAATACAGGGAATTCTCTTGCACCAATTTTTACAGCGCTAATTTTTGTTCCGTTTGGGCAAATTGGATCACTGGGATTTACAGCTTTTGCAGCGGTAGGTATTGTACTATTAACTTTCGTTTCAAACTGGTACAAAAATGAGTTAGTAAATGGTGCAGTACGAAGAAAGAAAAGAGCTGCACTTGAGGCTGAAAATGCAATTGTGAGTACACATATTAAATTTGTAATTGTTCTTCTTGTTTTCTTAACCTTTGTTCGTTCTTGGTATGGAGCTGGCATCGGGAATTTCTATCAATTCTATTTAATAGAGCATTACGGCTTGTCTATTAAAAATGCGCAGTACTTTGTGTTTGCATTTATGATTGCTGGGGTGCTTGGCACATTCTTTGGTGGACCTTTGGCAGATCGATTTGGTAAGAAAAATATTATCGTATTTTCCATGCTAGGTTCTGCACCACTTGCACTTTTATTACCGTATGTTTCTTTAGCATGGGTTGTACCGTTATTTTTATGTATCGGTTTTATTAGTTCTAGTAGCTTTAGCGTTATCGTTGTTTACGCACAAGAGCTTGTTCCTGGAAAAGTTGGAATGGTGTCAGGCTTAATTGTCGGTCTTGCATTTGGGCTTGGAGCATTAGGTGCCGTTGTTCTTGGAAAATTAGCAGACGTGTATAGTCTACAATTTATTATGATATTATGTAGTTGTTTACCGTTAATCGGACTTACATCATGGTTACTACCAAGTGATCGAAAATCACGATAGAATAGGGGATACGCTATGAAACTATGTCACAATGTTACAGAATTAATTGGAGATACACCAGTCGTACGATTATCACGATTTGTTCCAGAAGATGCAGCTGATGTATACGTGAAATTAGAAATGTTTAACCCATCTCGGAGTGTGAAAGACCGCGCTGCGTACAATTTAATTTATATGGCGGAAGAGCAAGGTCTCATTAAGCCAGGTGATACGATTATTGAACCAACAAGTGGGAACACGGGAATTGGTTTAGCAATGAATGCAGCTGCGAAAGGATACAAAGCCATTTTAATTATGCCGGATAATATGTCAAAAGAAAGGATTAATTTGCTAAAGGCATATGGGGCAGAAGTTGTGTTAACGCCGGCAGAACAAAGAATGCCAGGAGCAATTGCAAAAGCAGTAGAACTGCAAAAAGAAATACCAAATAGCTTTATTCCGCAGCAATTTGAAAACCCAGCAAACCCGAACATTCATCGCTATACAACAGCTCTTGAAATTTATGAACAAATGGGTGGGGAATTAGATGCATTTGTAGCAACTGCTGGAACAGGTGGAACCATTACAGGAACGGGAGAAACATTGAAAGAGAAACTACCAAATTTATATATTGCAGTAGTTGAACCGAAAGGATCTCCTGTTTTATCTGGTGGTGTGCCGGGTCCTCATAAATTAGTTGGAACAAGCCCGGGATTTATTCCAAAAAACTTAAATACGGAAATATATAATGAAATCATTCAAATCGCTGATGAAGAAGCGCTTAGTACAATGAGAAATCTAGCAAAACAAGAAGGGATACTAGTAGGATCCTCTTCAGGGGCTTCCGTCTATGCCGCAATTATGATAGCGAAACGATTAGGTGCTGGTAAGAAAGTGTTATGTATTGCGCCTGATACGGGAGAACGTTATTTAAGTATGGGATTGTTTGAGTAAGCAACGTATTAAAAGAGATTGTATGCCATATACAATCTCTTTTTTGTATTTTAAGAGTATAATTTTAGTCTATGTCCTCGAGCGTTGTTCCTTTAGGTAAATTAGCACATAAACTTTCTAATGTTGAATATTTTTCTAGATTAGAAAATAAATAATAACCTAAACCATCGTGAGCAATTGTAATAAAGGTGGTGTCCTTTTCTATTTTGAAGTAGGGAACTGAACGCTCTTTCTTCCTCCTAAACTCATAGATCGTTTCTAATGAAAAAGATAGATTTTTAGAATTAGAGATTGCATAAAACTCATTTTGAGACGCTAGCCAAAATGTTTTTTCTAAAGCGAGTGCCAATACATTTGAATTATCAATTTGTATTGTAAAGCAAGGTGGGGGATAGTGTATATGTTGGCCAGAAGTCCAATATGTCTGTACTTCATCTAAGAAAGTTAGCGTATAGATGATACCTAATGTATCAAGTGTAGATTGTATCGCTTCATAGTCATCGTAATAAGCAAATGTAAGGTATAGAGGGTATGTATTGTGGGTAATTAAGAAATTTTGCAAAAGTGCTTTATTGTGTTCAACATAATCTCCTTCAATACCTTTACTCATAAAATAAATAGCACTTATATGCCCATCTATTTTTAAAGAACGATTGAGTTTGTCTAAAAAATGCTCATTCATTTCTTCTTTTTGAATCCATACTTTTGTCATGGGTTCCTCCCTATAAGGAATAATTTAATAACGAAAGAAGAGGTGTAACATTCATATAAGTTACACCTCTTCTTTGTTTTATTTTACTAATTTTTTTAATACGGGTAAACGACTAATTCGATCACCAAGGATATGGGATGCTAGACCACTTGTTAATACGAAAGCGAGATAAACAACTCCTCCAACCGCGCCGCATATGATAACGATGAGTAATGATTCAATATAAGGTTGTCCAGGAATTAGCCATCCGATAATCGCTTTTAATCCCATTACGACAGCGGACATTGCTGCCGAGTAAATGGTAATAAGAAATACTGTTTTAGCTGTTTCGGCAATATCAAACTTCGCAAATTTGACAATGCAATATAGCATAATGATATCAGAAATAAGATATCCAAGAATTGTTCCAAGTACGGCACCATGTCCACCTAATAAGTATAGAAGTGGTGTATTCACTATAACTTTTACAAGAATACCAATGGAGAAGGCAATCATTGTTTTTCGTTGATAATCAATGCCTTGTAAAATAGCTGCTGAAACAGTGAAAATCGCACTTAATACAGCTGATGGTGCATAAGAAATTAAATATTGAGACCCACCTAAAGCTGTATCAGAACTCATATATACCATGCGGAATGCATCGTATGCGATGCTAGCAAGTCCAAAAGCAGCAGGGATTGTAAAGAACAATAGCACTTGGAAAATCTTTGTGATTTGTTCTTGTAATTCTTCTAATTTCCCGCTTGTAAATGATTTTGTTATCGCTGGAATAATTGTAAGTGAAAATCCAGTTGCGAGTGAAGCCGGAATCATAATTAATTTTTGGGCATAGTTCGTTATATAAGCAAAAATCGCGTTAGCTGTTTCAAGCGGTGTCCCAATTGCTCTTAGTGCGTCAGCAACTGTATATTGATCCACTAAAGTATAAAGTGGAATAGCGATTCCTACGAAAACAATGGGGATTGCGTAACGAAGTAGCTCCATATAAATGTTTTTTAATGAAACGTTTGAAGCTCTTGTTTTTCGTTCGCCTGTAGGTGGTTTCAAATGATTATATTTTTTCCAATACATGATTAAAATTGAAACGCTGGCAATTGCTCCGATAACCGCACCAAATGTAGCAACTGCAACGGAAGAAGCAACAGACCCACCTAATAATTTTGAAACGATAAAACTACCCACTAAAATGAAAACAACGCGTGCAATTTGTTCTACAACTTGAGAAACAGCACTTGGCTTCATATGTTGGAACCCTTGGAAGTATCCACGTGTGACACTCATCGCTGGAACAAGAATAAGTGCGAAACTTAGTGCTCGCATTGTCAGTGTTACATCAGCGATAAATCCCGGATCTGGTGTTTTTGAGCGAATAATAAACTGTGATACGTAAGGCGCTCCGATAAATAAGATTAAAAATCCAGCGAACCCCATAAGCAGCATGATTTTTACACTAGAATTATACAGTTTCTTACTTGTGTTATAGTCACCTAATGCATTATATTTAGCAACAAATTTTGACACGGCAATTGGAATGCCAGCTGTTGAAAAGCTAAGTAAGATGCCGTACCAAGAATATGCATACGCATATAAAGCAACCCCCTGTTCGCCAACTAATAGTTGAAAAGGGAAGAAGTATATAAAACCTAAAATACGTGAAATCATTGTGGCACCACTTAGTAAAGCGGTTCCTTTTAAAACTTTTGAAGTAGACAAAACCTTTCCTCCTACTCGTGCTCTCATACAACCATCCTATATTACTATAAACCTGCTGATGTATTTAATAAAGTATAAACCATAAGTGATGTAATAGTATTCATGGAAAAGTCAGATTTTGAATTTTTATAGCGAAAAATAGGAGTATAATACATAAAAATTCAAAAAATTAGTTGACACTATTTTTAATGTATGATAAAAATGATAGTAATCAATTCGGAAAATAATATTTGGGCAATGAAAGGGTAAAGTAGTGAAAATCTCCCTATATCAGAGAGCTGGTGGTTGGTGTGAATCAGTATATAGATTATTCATGAAGTTCGTCCTGGAGCATCTTTCATAAATCTCATATTGTGAGGAAATGAAAGACGGTAGTGTATACCGTTATCAAATAAAGTGGTGAAGAATTTTTTTCACAACTAGGGTGGTACCGCGATATATATCGTCCCTACGTATTTACGTAGGGACGTTTTTTATTTAGGTCTTACTTGTGTTGTATCTTCATAACTAGGGTGGTACCGCGATATTTTATCGTCCCTACGTATTTACGTAGGGACATTTTTTATTTTGGTAGTTTCTTAGTATTCTTCACAACTAGGGTGGTACCGCGATATTTTTATCGTCCCTACGTTTTCGTAGGGACGATTTTTTATTTCTGAAAGGAAGTGATTGCATTAGAAAGAGAAGAGGATAGAACAATAGATATAAGGATGAAATGTCATAAAAAGAAAAAATAGAAGAAGAGAGGAGACAGAAAGATGAATTCACAGCAATGGACATCGAAATTAGGTTTCGTTTTAGCTGCAGCAGGTTCAGCGATTGGTCTTGGCGCAATTTGGAAGTTCCCATATATGGCCGGTATTGGAGGGGGCGGTGCGTTCTTTCTTATTTTCATCGGTTTTACTTTACTGATTGGTTTACCTTTATTATTAGCAGAATTTGTGATTGGAAGAAGCACGCAAAAAGAGGCTGTTGATGCATATAGAGAAATCGCTCCTAAAACATTATGGCCGTGGCTTGGTAAATTAGGAATTGTAACATGTTTCATATTGCTTTCTTTTTACAGTGTTGTCGGCGGATGGATTTTATTATATTTATGGAATGCAATTACAGGGAGACTATGGGAAGGAAACGGTGCATATGAAGCAACATTTGGTGAAATCATTTCCAACCCATATTTAGCAGTTGGATCACAGCTATTATTTATTCTTATTACTATTTTTATCGTAAGTAAAGGCGTACAAAACGGTGTAGAAAAGGTAAATAAATACTTTATGCCAGCACTATTCGTTTTATTCTTTGTGTTGATTGTTCGTGCACTTACACTAGATGGAGCAGGAGAAGGTGTTCGCTTCTTCTTACAACCGGATTTCTCGCACGTAACGTCTGAGATTGTTTTATATGCGATGGGACAATCATTCTTCTCATTATCAGTCGGTGTAGCCGTAATGGTAACGTATAGTTCATACTTGCCGAAAGAAGAAAGCTTACCACGTTCAGCATTTTCAATTGTTGGTTTAACACTTGTGATTACATTGCTTGCGGGGCTTGCGATTTTCCCAGTTGTATTCGCATTTGGGATGGAACCATCTCAAGGTCCAGGGTTATTGTTTATTGTACTACCAGCTATTTTCAGTAAAATGGCATTTGGAAAACTATTTTTCATTATTTTCTTATTGTTATTTTTCTTTGCCACTATCACATCAGCAATTTCTATGTTAGAAATCAGCGTTGCTTCTTTAACAACAAAAGGTAAAGGGAAGCGCGAAAAAATGGCATTGATTGTTGGGTTATTAATCTTTGTGGTGGGAATTCCATCAGCATTATCGTATGGTGTATTAAGTGATGTGAAGCTCTTCGGAAAAACAGTCTTTGATTTAGCAGACTTTGCAGTAAGTAACGTACTTATGCCGCTTGGAGTATTGTTAGTTGCGATTTTTGTTCCATTAAAGATGAAGAAAGATGTATTAATGAGAGAACTTGGTGTAAGTAAAAATAAAGGATATAAATTATTTGTACTATGGTTATTCTTGCTTCGCTATATAGCACCAATTGCAATTATAATCGTGTTTTTAAATGTAATTGGAGTAATTTAAAATACAAAATTCCCTAGCATAACATGATGCTAGGGAATTTTCACTGTAGAATTATCTTGTTTGTAATTCATTTACAGTTACAAATTGATAGCCTTGTTTTGATAAAGAATCTAAAATACCTTCAATAGTTTGTAGGGCATTACCAGAATCGTCGTACATCGAATGTAACAAAATGATAGAACCTGGTGTTACATGTTTATTTACATAGTTTATTTGGTCGGCAGGAGAAGAGTAATACGTATCGGGTTCAAGATCCCATGTAATTGTTTCGATATGTTGTTTGTTTAAATAGTAAGGCAAACCGATTAGTTTTTTTCCATTCGGTGGCCGGAAATCAATTTGATCTGTATATCCTGCTGCGCGAATCAATGTATTTGTTTTTGCAACTTCTTCTTTAATAAAAGAAGGTGTCTTAAAAATCATTCGATTATGAGAATATGTATGATTTCCAAGTTGATGTCCAGATTTTACGATTGCCCGTCCTAATTTTAAGTTTTTCTCTAATTCATTTCCAATAACAAAAAAAGTAGCTTTCGCATTATATTTATGTAAGAGTGGTAATATCTTTTCTACATTTTTTGTAGGTCCATCATCAAAGGTTAGAGCAATCACTTTTTGATTTGTGTCTACTCGATTTGTTAATTCACCAAATAACTGATAGGTTCTTGAGTTCATTAATTTATAGGTTCCGTATAGTGACAGAAAAATAGCTAAGAGTACAATTGCTGATATAATGATTCTTTTTTTCATAAAGCGACCTCACATTGTCTTTAATTTCAATTCTTACGTATTATATCAAAATAAATGTATTGCTGCTTGTTTAAAAATCATTAGGATGCAAGAAAGAAAAAGTTGTCATATAATAAGAATCAAAAGGTATATTAGGAGGTGTTCATATGGCGATTACAACACAATTGCCAGACACTGCAGCGTCTCATGCAAAGCCAAGTATGGAAATGGCGATACTTTGCGTGAGGTAGACAAGTAATATACAATCGCCAAAATGAGCTCGTATCATTTTTTATATTTGGCTTTGCACCTTATTGAAATGAATCAGAAAAAATAAGGGGCGAGCAGAAATGAGATACGTAAAAGCAGCGGCTGTTTTACCAGAAAGCTTAATTGTAGAAATCCAAAAGTATGTCCAAGGTGAAACAATTTACATTCCAAAACAAGAAACTGCGCATTATAAATGGGGTACACGGTCTGGTGGAAGAAAGCAAATTGATACGCGGAATAGAGAAATTAAAGATGCTTTTAAAAATGGAACTTCTATTGATCAATTAGCGGAGGAATACTTTCTTTCTACGGAAACGATAAAAAAAATCGTGTATTCAAAATCATAATAAAAAGCACTGATTATTTGATTGGAAATAATCAGTGCTTTTTATGTATACTTTGTTTATGAACGGTTTTCGGCATTTTATAAAATAAGTGTATTGTATACAATAAAAAAAGATTAACAATTTGTATGGAGTGATAGCAATGGAAGCATTTATTAGAAGTGATCAATATAATTTTATAAAATTACAAACTCATATTTTAGCGCATGGACATGCCACGGCAAATGATAGAGGAGTTATTGCTGCTCTGAAGTCTCTCGCGATAGAAAAAGTGTTACATGTTTTTGAAAATCTTACCGATGAACAGAAAGAATTAATTGATACGATTTTGACGGTTGAAAATAGGGAGGATGCAGAAGCGTTTTTACTCAAGTTAAATCGATATGTTATTCCTTTTCAGGAAGTTACACCGCAAGCGTTAAAAAAATTATTTCCTAAAGCTAAAAAGCTGAAACTTCCTGAAATGGACGAAATAAATATGAAAGAAATGTCATATTTAGGTTGGATTGATAAAGGAACAGGCAGAAAGTTTATTATAGCAAAAAATAAAAATAAGCTTGTTGGTTTGCAAGGCACATTTCAAAGTATAAACAAAAAAGGCATTTGTGCATTGTGCCATGGTCATGAAGAAGTAGGTATGTTTCTAGTTGAAATAAAAGGGGATATACCAGGTACTTTTGTCAAAAAAGGGAACTATATTTGCCAAGATAGTACAGCGTGTAACCAGAATATGACTTCGCTAGATAAGTTACATGATTTTATTGAGAGGTTGAGAAAATAATTTACAGAGAAAGAGGTAACAAAAAAGATGATATTATTTTTTCATCTTTTATATAGAGAACTTTGATATATTCAGGAAACTTCTTAACAAAAGGAGCAATGAGGTTTGGAATCACCTATAAATAACACCCAAGAAGGTGTAGAATCACAAAATCAACAAAAGGAAGGGAAGTCGATATGGAAATCAATGTCCATGTTTTTAGTTCCCTTACTTTTAAGTAATGTATTACAATCAGTTGGACAGTTGTTTGGGATGGTAGTGGTAGGACGATGGCTTGGTGAACAAGATTTAGCTGCTATTTCAGCATTCTTTCCATTGTTTTTCTTACTTGTTTCGTTTGTAATTGGAATCGGATCTGGTAGTTCCATTTTAATTGGTCAGGCTTTTGGAGCGCGTAATGAGGAGCGTTTAAAGGCTATTGTTGGTACAACACTTACATTTACGTTTATCATAGGAGTTGTTTTGGCAGTAGTAGGAAGTGTATTTGCCATGGATATTATGCGTCTTATGGGGACGCCAGAAAACATTATTGGTATGAGTGTTCACTATGCACGTATTTTATTTATTTCAATGCCAGTCTTATTCTTATATTTTGCATATACAACATTTATGCGAGGTACAGGAGATTCCAAAACGCCATTTTACTTTTTAATAGTTAGTACAGTATTGAACATGCTATTATTGCCTATTCTTATTTTTGGTTGGTTAGGAATGCCGAAACTTGATGTTTATGGAGCAGCTTATGCCTCTGTTATATCAACAGTTATAACATTTGTTGTCATGCTGATTTATTTAAAAAAGAAAAGTCATCCATTGCAATTGGATGCGACAGTTCGGAAGTATCTTCGTATGGATTGGGATTTATTAAAGTTATTATTACGCCTCGGTATTCCTGCAAGTATCAATATGATTTTAGTTTCGTTATCTGAAATTGCCGTAATTGCATTTGTAAATCGCTTCGGTTCTGATGCGACCGCAGCCTATGGAGTTGTAAACCAAGTAGCAAGTTATGTACAAATGCCAGCGGTCAGTCTTGGAATTACAGTATCCATTTTTGCCGCGCAATCCATTGGTGCGAATCAATTTGATAGGCTGCAGAAAGTTGTTCGAGCAGGAATTGTGATGAACTATATTATTGGCGGTGTATTAATTGCTCTTATTTACATGTTCTCAAGAGAGGTCTTATCACTCTTCCTCACAAGTCCAGATACAATTGAAATTGCTCATAGTTTAGTTATGATTACGCTTTGGAGTTATTTAATTTTCGGTCATGCACAAATTATTGGTGCAACGATGCGGGCGAGCGGAACCGTACTATGGCCGACCATTATCGGCGTGGTATCGATTTGGCTTGTGGAAGTACCGGTTGCTTATTTCTTATCATACCATACGGATCTTGGTATAGAAGGTATATGGATTGGATATCCAGCAGCGTTTATTGTAAGTTTAGTTTTACAATATGGGTATTATAAATTTTCATGGCAGAAGAAAAGAATTACACGACTGGTTAGTTAGAATAGAAAGTAAAGAATGCTCCTGTTATGAATAGGGGCATTTTTGTTATATAAGAGTAACATTCTATTCAATAAGGCATGAATTATTCAATTGTGCATAGATAAAAAAGATGAACAGTAGGAAAAGGGTCATTTTTTACATGGCATAATTTTTGCATTGTAATAAAAGAAAATGTAATTAAGGAAAGTTTCTTTTGGATGTAAAAATCATGTTTAAAAGGGGAAATGAGGAATGAAATATCCATTAACGCCAGATGTAAAACCAGAATTTTGTACGACAGGTTCATTTATGAGATTGCCTTCAAGTCATGATCAAGCTAAGGTTGCTATACTAGGAATGCCATTTGATACGGCAGCTTCATTTCGCGTTGGTGCGCGTTTTGCCCCGCAAGCCATTCGACAAGCATCAATGACGTTGTTTCCATATCATCCAATTCACCATGTATATCCATTTGATGACACAAACGCGATTGATATTGGAGATGTTTCTGTCATCCCACATAATATTCATCGCAGCTATGATTTAATTGAAGAAGCTGTTTTTGGGTTAATGAAGCAAGGAATCATTCCAATCGGGCTTGGTGGAGATCATTCAGTTACATTAGCAAGTTTACGTGCAGCAGCAAAAGTTCATGGTCCAGTTGCGATGATTCATTTTGACTCACACACAGATACATGGGATACATATTATGAAGAAAAATATTGGCACGGTTCTCCATTTATTCGTGCACATGAGGAAGGGTTATTACAGCCAGATAAAGTATTCCAAATTGGAATTCGCGGAACATTGAATCATCCTGGTGATATAGATGCTAGTAGCGATTTAGGATATAACGTCATTACAACAGCGGAACTATGTAATCGTGGTTTTGAAAGCGTTCTTCAGCAAATGAGAGAAACGATTGGCGATACACCCTGTTTCTTAACATTTGATATTGATTTTGTAGATCCATCGTGTGCGCCAGGTACAGGTACACTCGAGGTAGGGGGATTTAATAGTCGAGAGACACTGAATATGGTACGTTCATTAAGCGGTTTTAATTATATTGGTTTTGACTTAGTAGAAGTATTACCGCCATATGATCAATCGCAAATTACGTCGCTTTTAGCGGCCACGCTTGTACATGATTTTGCTAGTTTAATTGCGCTGCAGTTGAAAAATGAAGTGAATAAGTAAAAAGATAATTATTATACTGAAATAAAAAAAGACCGATGAAACAATTTTTCATTGGTCTTAAAGGTGCTCATTTATTATTTTTGTTGCCAATTCTCTTTAATAAAGTCTTCACGGCCAGATTCTTTACGTTCCTGGGCATATTTCTCTGGATTCTTTTTATAAAAATGTTGATGGTATTCTTCAGCTTCAAAGAAAGGAGCCGCTGGACGAATTTCCGTCACGATTGGATCTTTGAACATACAGCTTTCTACTAAAGCTTGTTTTGATTTTTCAGCTAGCTCTTTTTGTGTTTCATTGTGATAAAAAATAGCTGTACGATAGGATGGACCGCGGTCAAAAAATTGTCCTCCATCATCGGTTGGATCAATTTGTGGCCAATATAAATCTAGTAATTTTTGATAAGGGAAAATAGAAGGATCGAATGTAATTTGAACAACTTCTAAATGTCCAGATGTTCCAGATTTTACTTGTTCGTATGTTGGATTTTTGATATGGCCACCAGCATAGCCTGAGACAACTTTTTGAATACCAGGTAGTTCATCAAATGGTTTTACCATGCACCAAAAGCAGCCGCCTGCAAAGGTTGCGAGTTCGTATGTTTTTTCTGTCATTGCTGTAATCCTCCTAAATAGATATGTTTTATCTAGTATTATATAAATTGTTTTATTGCGCAATAAAAAAGATTTGAAACTATATGTTTTTTATAAGCAAGAACCACCGCTCACATCAATTAATTGTCCAGTAACCCAGCGACTGTCAGGAGAAGCGAGAAATGCAGTAGTATCTGCAATATCTTCTACTTCTCCTAAACGGCCGAAAGCAGAGATTTCAGTTGCATAGCGTTTCATCATCGGATCACTTAGGAGTTCAGCATTCATATCTGTTTTAATAAAGCCTGGGAGTATCGCATTCACTGTTATACCTCTTGCTCCAAGCTGCTTTGCAAGTGTGAAAGTCATTGTGTTGATTGCTCCTTTTGTCATGCTATAGGCAACGAAATCAGGTAAAGAAATTCGTGTTGCAGCCGATGAAATATTGACAATACGGCTATTATCACGTAAACGCGGCAAGGCTTGTTGGATGATGAAGAAGGGTGCTTTTGTATTTATAGAAACGATTTGATCAAAAAAATCTTCAGTTGTTTCCTCGATAAAAGCTCCAGGTCCAATTCCAGCGTTATTTACTAATATATCAAATTGAGTCTCACCAGTGCGCTTTTGTAATTCGGAATCTAAAGATTTGTAAAGAGATTCTACACCATGCAATGATTCAAGATTTGCTCCAATAGAAAAAGCAGAACCGCCATTTGATTGAATTTCCTGCACTGTTTCTTCGGCATCACTTTTACGATTTCCATAATGAACAGCGACTAACGCACCATCGTTTGCTAAGCGTTTCGCAATAGCACGTCCAATTCCACGACTTGCCCCAGTAACCAATGCAACTTTTCCTTTTAACATATTCACATCATCTCCTTAATAAATTTACATATGTATGAAGCTGGCTTTTCTAACAGACAAGCCTTAAGTAATATATGAGTGTTGGATTGAGATTCATTCCTTTTTTATTTTGATAAAAATATTTAAATTATAAATTTAAAAAAATTCAAAAAAACATGTTGACAATGAAAAGAACAAAGTCCTATAATACGTGTAACAACTTAAAAGTTAATTAAGAATTTTCTAACTTTTATATATAGTATGTGCAAAGAAGAGGAAAGTAGATGATTATGATAGTTTCAGAGAGCTACCCCATGGCTGTGAGGGTGGTAACAATCGAATCATTGAAGATCACCTCGGAGCATCGCTTGCGAAAGGGAAACTGAGTAGAGAGCGGCGGTATCGTCTCCGGTAAATGGACGAGGGTCTGACAGGACCTATAGAGCTTATATTTCGTGAGAAGTATAAGGAAGCTGAGTGGTAACGCGAAACTCTCGCCTCAGCAATCAAAAACTACTATGATGTAGTAATTGATTGCTGAGGCGAGAGTTTTTACTTTAGAAAAGAGAATAGAAGAATGCAAAGAAGAGGAGAGTAAACGATATACATTGTTTCAGAGAGCTACCCCGTGGCTGTGAGGGTGGTAACAATTGTATCTGTTGAAGATCACCTCAGAGCACTGCCCTCGAAAAAACTGAGTAGAGAGCAGCGGGGTTGTTCACGATAAAAGAACAAAAGTCTAATAGGACTTGCAGAGCTTGTATTTCGCGAGAAGTATAAGGAAGCTGAGTGGTACCACGATTCCCTCGTCTCAGCAATGGATTGCTACACGTTTGTAGAAAATCGATTGTTGAGACGAGGATATTTTTATAATTAATTTACAGAAGATTTAGATAAAATGTTCTCTTCTCAGCAATCGATACAAAGATGGATTGCACATAAATAGATAAAAAAGAGGAGCGATGTAGGATGGGAAACCAGTATATCTATATGAATGGAGAATTAGTAGAAAAAGAAAAGGCTGTTGTATCTGTTTATGATCATGGATTTTTGTATGGAGATGGCGTATTTGAGGGGATTCGTAGTTACGGCGGAAATGTATTTTGTTTAAAAGAACATTTAAAGCGTTTATATGAATCTGCGAAATCTATTTTACTAACGATCCCAATGTCAATCGAAGAAATGGAACAAGCAGTTTTACAGACACTACAAAAAAATGAATATGCAGATGCATATATTAGATTAATTGTTTCAAGAGGAAAAGGGGATTTAGGGCTGGACCCAAGAAGCTGTACGAAACCAAGTGTCATCATCATTGCTGAACAGTTAAAGTTGTTCCCGCAAGAGTTTTATGATAACGGTCTTAGTGTTGTATCTGTTGCGTCTCGCCGAAATATGCCAGATGCACTTGATCCACGTATTAAGTCGATGAATTATTTAAATAACGTATTAGTAAAGATTGAAGCAGCACAAGCAGGTGTGCTAGAAGCGCTTATGTTAAATCAGCAAGGGTATGTTTGCGAAGGATCGGGAGATAACGTGTTCGTTGTGAAAGATGGAAAAGTAGTAACGCCACCTGCATATTTAGGGGCTCTTGAAGGGATTACAAGGAATAGTGTCATTGAACTTTGTGAAAGGCTAGGTATTCCTTGTGAAGAAAGACCATTTACTCGTCACGATGTATATGTAGCAGATGAAGTATTTTTAACAGGAACAGCGGCTGAATTAATTCCAGTTGTAAAAGTGGATTCAAGAGAAATCGGAAGTGGAAAACCAGGAGAAGTAACGAAACAGTTAACGGAAGAATTTAAAAAGTTAACGAGAGAGCGAGGAGTGCGCGTTCCGGGACTAGCAGAAAGTTTAGCTTAATGAATAGGGGAAGGAGTTAGTGAAATGGAAAAGCAACAAGCAGTGTGTGATGAAGCATATGGCGTAGAAATAAAAAAAGTAACAGGTGCCGGACATGTGATTCAATGTTTAAAGAAATTAGGTGTAACAACCGTGTTTGGTTATCCTGGCGGAGCTATTTTACCAGTTTATGACGCACTGTATGGCAGTGGCTTAAAACATGTATTAACGCGTCATGAACAAGCGGCCATTCACGCTGCGGAAGGATATGCGAGAGCTTCTGGAGAAATCGGGGTAGTATTTGCTACCTCCGGCCCAGGAGCTACAAACTTAGTTACTGGTTTAGCAGATGCGTATATGGATTCGATTCCTTTAGTGATAATTACAGGTCAAGTAACGACATCTCTCATTGGAAAAGATGGATTTCAAGAAGCGGATGTTGTGGGAATTACAATACCGGTTACAAAACATAATTATCAAGTACGAGATGTAAATCAGTTATCACGTATATTGCAAGAGGCATATTATATCGCTAAAAGTGGACGGCCAGGCCCGGTATTAATTGATATTCCAAAGGATATTCAAAATTCTATTGTAACGAACTTTTTTGAAGGAGAAGTTCAAGTTCCGGGTTATAAGCCACGGATTGACCCAGACAAAATGCAGCTGAAGAGCGTGGCAGAGGCAATTTCAAAAGCAAATCGCCCGCTCCTGTATATCGGAGGCGGTGTCATTCATGCAGATGCATCCGAAGAGCTTCTAACATTTGCAAGAGAAAACCGTATTCCAGTCGTTTCAACTTTAATGGGACTGGGTGCTTATCCACCTGGAGATCCGCTATTTTTAGGGATGCTCGGTATGCATGGGACATATGCTGCAAATATGGCAGTAACGGAATGTGATTTGCTTCTTGCATTTGGAGTCCGTTTCGATGACCGAGTCACAGGAAAGTTAGAACTATTTTCACCTCATTCGAAAAAGGTACATATTGATATTGATCCAGCTGAGCTTCATAAAAATGTAACGGTAGAATATCCGGTTGTAGGGGATGTGAAGCGGTCGTTACACATGTTAAGAAATATGAGAGTAGAGTGCCAAACTGATGCATGGATAGAGAGAGTAAGAGTATGGCAAGAAGAATATCCACTGTCATACGAACAACAGGGAGGAAAATTAAAACCACAACATGTAATTGCTTTACTAAGTGAACTAACAAATGGTGAAGCAATTGTGACCACAGAAGTCGGCCAGCATCAAATGTGGGCAGCGCACTTTTATAAGGCGCAAAAACCGCGAACATTCCTTACATCTGGTGGATTAGGAACAATGGGGTTTGGATTCCCAGCGGCAATCGGTGCTCAGCTTGCCTTTGAGGATAAGCCAGTTATCTGTATTGCGGGAGATGCTTCATTTCAAATGAACATTCAAGAATTGCAAACAATTGCTGAAAATAATATTCCAGTGAAAGTTTTTATTATTAATAACAAGTTTTTAGGTATGGTAAGACAATGGCAAGAGATGTTCTATGAAAATCGTTTATCAGAATCACAGATTGGATCACCTGATTTTGTAAAAGTAGCAGAAGCATATGGAGTAAAAGGTTTGCGTGCTACAAATTCGGTTGAAGCAAAACAAGTCATGTTAGAAGCACTTTGTCATCAAGGTCCAGTTGTTGTTGATTTTTGTGTAGAAGAGGGCGAAAACGTATTTCCAATGGTCCCTCCTAATAAAGGGAATCATGAAATGATTATGAAGAGGTGGGAAGAATGAGTCATACTTTTTCACTCGTTGTTAATAACGACCCTGGAGTTTTACTAAGAGTAAGTGGAATTTTTGCTCGGCGTGGTTATAATATTTCTTCTTTAAATTTAAATGAAGGAGAAAAAAGAGAGGTTTCGGAAATGAAACTTACAGCAGTTTGTACAGAAAATGAAGCGACACTGCTCGTAAATCAGTTAAAAAAGTTAATTGATGTCTTGCAAGTAAATACATTATAAGGAGTGTATGAAAAGATGAAAACATACTATGAACAAGATGCAAATTTAGAGGTATTAGCAGGAAAAACAGTGGCAGTAGTTGGTTATGGATCACAAGGTCATGCGCAAGCGCAAAATTTACGCGATTCTGGCGTTCATGTTGTAGTAGGTGTTCGTCCAGGGAAATCTTTCGAGGTAGCGAAAATGGATGGTTTTGAAGTAATGTCAGTTTCAGAAGCCGTGCGAACCGCAGATGTTGTGCAAGTATTATTGCCAGATGAACAGCAAGCACATGTATATCGAAATGAAGTAGAAAAAAATCTTCGTGAAGGACAAATGTTACTTTTCTCACATGGATTTAATATTCATTTTGGACAAATCGAGCCGCCAAGTTACGTAGATGTAGCGATGGTTGCACCAAAAAGTCCAGGACATCTTGTTCGCCGCGTATTCCAAGAAGGAAACGGGGTTCCAGCTCTAGTGGCTGTTTATCAAAATGCGACTGGAAATGCTTTTGATGTTGCTCTTGCATATGCGAAAGGAGTTGGCTGTACACGTGCTGGTGTAATCGAAACATCTTTCCAAGAAGAAACAGAAACAGATCTATTTGGCGAACAAGCTGTACTTTGCGGCGGAGTAACTGCACTTGTGAAAGCTGGTTTTGAAACATTAACGGAAGGTGGATATCGCCCAGAGATTGCGTATTTTGAATGTTTACACGAGCTTAAGTTAATCGTTGATTTAATGTACGAAGGCGGTTTAACAAATATGCGCCATTCTATTTCAGATACAGCAGAGTTTGGGGACTATGTAACAGGATCTAGAATTGTTACAGATGAAACGAAGAAAGAAATGAAACGGGTTCTTGCGGAGATTCAGCAAGGCGAGTTCGCAAAGAAATGGATTTTGGAAAATCAAGCAGGACGCCCTACGTATAATGCGATGAAAAAGGCAGAGCAAAAGCATCAACTTGAAAAAGTAGGGGCAGAGTTACGAGAAATGATGACTTGGATTCAGCAGCCTAATGGAAAAGAGTTAGTGAAAAATAGTAGGAAATAGATAAACGGAAATGAACAGGAAGGGATTTGAAAAAGATGAGAAGCGATATGATTAAAAAAGGTTTTGATAAAGCACCACATCGGAGTTTATTGAAAGCAACTGGCTTAAAGGATGAGGATTTTGATAAGCCATTTGTAGCGATTTGTAATTCTTTTATTGAAATTATTCCAGGGCATAAACATTTAAATGAATTTGGTCGGCTTGTAAAAGAAGCAGTACGTGCAGCGGGAATGGTTCCATTTGAGTTTAATACAATTGGGGTAGATGACGGGATTGCGATGGGGCATATCGGTATGCGTTATTCGTTACCAAGCCGTGAGATTATTGCTGATTCAGTTGAAACGGTAGTAAATGCACATTGGTTTGATGGGATGATCTGTATTCCGAACTGTGACAAAATTACACCAGGTATGATGATGGCTGCTATGCGTATTAACATTCCAACTGTATTTGTTTCCGGTGGTCCAATGGCTGCAGGGAAAACATCGAAAGGAGAAGTAGTGGATCTAAGTTCCGTTTTTGAGGGAGTAGGAGCCTATCAATCTGGAAGAATTTCAGAAGAAGAGTTAAAGGATATTGAAGATAACGGTTGTCCATCTTGTGGTTCTTGTTCAGGTATGTTTACTGCAAATTCAATGAATTGTTTATGTGAAGTATTAGGACTTGCACTTCCTGGTAATGGTAGCATTTTAGCAACGGATCCAAGACGGGAAGAATTAATTAAACAAGCAGCTGAAAAATTAAAAGTATTAATTGAACGCGATATTAAACCAAGAGATATCGTAACAGAAGAGGCGATTGACGATGCATTTGCATTAGATATGGCGATGGGTGGATCAACGAATACGGTATTACATACACTAGCAATCGCACAAGAGGCGGGACTTGATTATGATATGAGCCGAATCGATGCAATTTCAAGACGCGTGCCACATTTATGTAAAGTGAGCCCAGCTTCCAATTGGCATATGGAAGACATTGATCGTGCGGGTGGCATCAGTGCTATTTTAAAAGAATTAAGTAAAAAAGAAGGTGTCCTTCACCTAGATCGTATTACAGCTACCGGACAGACATTAGGGGAAAACATTGCCTATGCAGAAATTCAAGACAAAGAAGTCATTCATTCTCTTGAAAATCCTCATAGTGAAGAAGGTGGCCTACGTATATTAAAAGGAAACCTTGCAAAAGATGGTGCTGTCATTAAAAGTGGTGCAACAGAGGTAAAACGATTTGAAGGACCATGTGTTATTTTCGGATCTCAAGACGAGGCGCTTGCAGGGATTATGCTTGGAAAAGTGAAAAAAGGAGATGTTGTTGTTATTCGTTATGAAGGACCAAGAGGTGGCCCTGGTATGCCAGAAATGTTAGCACCAACTTCAGCAATTGCAGGTATGGGGTTAGGTGCAGATGTTGCACTACTAACAGATGGTCGCTTTTCAGGTGCATCACGAGGTATTTCAGTAGGACATATTTCCCCGGAAGCTGCTGCTGGCGGAGAAATTGCACTTCTAGAGCAAGGCGATATCGTATGTATTGATGTAGAGGAACGTTTACTTGAAGTGAGAGTAAGTGATGAAGAACTAGAAAAACGTAGAAAAGAATGGAAAAAACCAGAGTTAAAAGTGAAAACAGGATGGCTTGGACGTTACGCACAAATGGTAACATCAGCGAATACAGGTGCAGTGCTAAAAATGCAAAATCTAGATTAAATCCATATAAAAAGAGATAAGGAATGATACGAGATGGTGCAAAATGTAAGGGAGAGAGTAAAAATCGAAGATATTCTTGTGGCTCATAATCATATGAAGGATATCGTCAATAAAACACCGCTCCAAAGAGATTCAGTTTTATCTGAGAAATATGAATGTGACGTATATGTGAAACGGGAAGACTTACAAGTCATTCGTTCGTTTAAAATTCGAGGAGCGTACAATTTAATTCAAAGTTTATCGAAAGAACAATTGCAAAATGGGGTTGTATGCGCGAGTGCTGGTAATCATGCGCAAGGGGTTGCTTATACGTGTAATTTATTGAAGATTCAGTCTAAAATATTTATGCCGACAACAACACCTAAGCAGAAAGTATCTCAAGTACAATTTTTTGGCGGTGTTTATGCAGACATTGTGTTAGTTGGAGACACATTTGATAGCTCTTTCCAAGAAGCGCAGCGTTATTGTGAGGAGAATAGCATGACGTTTGTACATCCATTTGATGATCCATATGTAATTGCGGGCCAAGGAACGGTCGCTGTTGAAATTTTACATGATATGGAGAAACATGTTGATTACGTCTTTACAGCAATTGGTGGCGGTGGTTTAGCGTCAGGTATTGGTACATATGTAAAAGGTGTGAGCCCTGATACAAAAGTAATCGGTGTAGAACCAAAAGGAGCAGCATCGATGAAAGAAGCTTTTTTGCAAAATGAAAACGTCGCCCTAGAAAAAATTGATAGTTTCGTTGATGGTGCAGCAGTTAAAAAAGTAGGAAAACTAACTTTTGAAACTTGTAAAGAAGTACTGGATGATATTGTATTAGTTCCTGAAGGAAAGATTTGTACAACGATTTTAGAATTGTACAAGAAAAATGCAATTGTTGCGGAACCAGCTGGTGCTCTCTCCATTGCCGCACTCGATTTTTATAAGGATGAATTGAAAGGAAAAACTGTTGTTTGTATATTAAGTGGTGGAAACAATGATATTGATAGAATGCAAGAGATGAAGGAGCGCTCTCTCATTTATGAAGGGTTAAAGCATTACTTTATTATTGAATTTCCACAACGTTCTGGAGCATTACGAGAATTTCTAGATAAAGGTTTAGGCCCAGAGGATGACATTACTCGTTTTGAGTATATTAAAAAGCACAATAAAGAAAATGGGCCTGCGCTTGTTGGGGTGGAACTAAAACATAAAGAAGATTATGAGCCGTTAATTACCCGTTTTCAAGAAAATAATATTCAATTTATGGAGCTAAATAAAAATCCTGTTTTGTTTGATTTGTTAATTTAATATACAAAAAGAAAGGAAGCTTTTTAGTATAAAGCTTCCTTTTTTCTAACTACGTTTGTTTTTAATTGTTCCAGTTTCATCAATTTCTACATCAGTTGAAACGGTTTGTAAATATTGCAATGTTTTTTTCTTTTCCTCAGGAGTGACTGTTGAAATTTGATCATTACGAATGATGTAAGGATTAAATGACATTTGTACATCTTTTCCTTTAAAGGTAAGGGTTAATACACCTGTTTCAGCACTTTTTCCTTTTACATAGTTAGGGAACAAAAAGTTTCCTAGCGAATAAGCGACAGGGACTTTGTTGTAGTATTCAAATCCTTGTAACCAATGTGGATGACTTCCAACAATCGCATCAGCGCCAGCCTCAACCATTTTCGGAACATATTGTTTTTGATAATCTACAGGTCTATTTGATTTTTCAACACCCCAATGCATATATACAATCAGATAATCGGCATCTTTCTTTTGTTCTTGGATTGTTTTTGTTACTAGATTGATGTCATACCCATTTGCAACGCCTGGTTTGTCTTTACCGGCTACCCAGGTAAAGTCAGGCATAAAGCGTACAAAGGAAAGGAATTTGAATTTTTTTCCCTTTACTGTAATTTCCCTAGCTGTGTATGCATCATCCGTATTTTTTCCAGCTCCGATATAAGGAAGTTTTAATTTTTCTACGTGAGAGATCGTATCCATTAAACCATCCTGTCCATAGTCAAGGGTATGGTTATTACCAATATTCACAATGTCATAGCCTGTGTTTTTAATAGCTTGTAAGGTGGAAGGATCGCTTTTAATCCAGAATAGCTGACCAGGGATTTTTTTCTCTCGTGTTGTAAATGCAGATTCTAAGTTTATAAAGGAAATATCAGCTTTTGTTATTTCATCTTTTACATGTTGGAATGGATAATCAGCACCATTTTTTTGGATAGCGGGGCGCAATTGCCAATCGAACATTGTGTCTCCAGAAAATGTAAGCGTAATTTCAGGATCTTCTTTTTTCTTTTTTTCGTCTTTCTTTGTTTTTTCTTTTTTACTTTCTACTCCAGCTGCATCTTTTGCCTTTGATGTAAAGGAGTTATTTATCAATAAAACAATCGGTGTAATAAGAATTACTATTAAAATAAATCGTTTAAATAAAGTTGTCATAGTTATCTTTCCTTTTTTCATTTTATATAATGACTGACTTTTAGAAAATCCTTTGATAAGAGTTTCATATAATAAGTAAGTAAGTAAGTAAGTAAGTGCTTAATCGTTTATGTATGCTAGACATGATATGTAGGATGAAAGATGCTTCTGTTAGATTATAGGTATGTATTGAGAGCTCATCTCATAGTGTATGCAATATTACGGTAACATGAAACGATGAAAGAATACAATACATAAGTAAATTTCACTTACAAAGTTTCGAGAATTCTGTTAAAATTTCTTGTATTTTGTTGTATGTTAGATATGAAAATAATGGTTGAAGAGGATGGAGAAAACATAATGGTTATATTAGGAGCAGTCGTGAACGGAATTTGTATCATAATTGGTACTATATTAGGTAAACTATTAAGTAATATTCCAGAAAGTATGAAAGGGACAGTGATGCATACAATTGGTTTAGCTGTTACTGTACTGGGTCTTCAAATGGGATTGAAAAGTGAAAACTTTCTTGTTGTCATTATAAGTCTTGTTATTGGTGCAGTGCTTGGAGAATGGCTGGAGTTAGAAGAGAAGTTAAAGAGTTTAGGAGATTGGTTAGAAAAAAAGGTTGGCTCAAAAGGGGAAGGTAGTATATCTCTCGGATTTGTAACAGCGACACTCATCTTTGCTATTGGAGCAATGGGAGTACTGGGAGCTTTAGATAGCGGTATCCGGGGGAATCATGATGTACTGTTTACAAAAGCAATTATCGATGGATTTATTTCTATTATATTAACGACAACGCTTGGAATAGGCGTACTATTTTCAGCAATACCAGTTATTTTATATGAAGGAGGTATTGCAATTTTTGCAACGCAAATTAATAGTTTTGTACCAGAGAAGCTAATGAATCAGTTTATTGTCGAGATGACTGCGACTGGTGGGATTATGATTTTCGCAATTGGACTCAATTTACTTGGTTTTATTAAAATTAAAGTAGCGAATTTATTGCCGGGGATATTAGTAGTTGGAATAATTGTTTCTATTATGTATGGATATCATTTGTAGGTTTAGTTATGTTGAATAGCCCGAAACTATTTTAAATAGCTTTGGGCTATTGGTATGTGAAAGGTTAATATGCTCTTTTCATAAAATGAACGAATCCGCCTATAAATAAAATAACAAAGCTACCAATTACGACAAATACGAGTGTTTCAAAAGAAATATAAAATAGTTGTGAGTCCTCTTTAGGAAGCATAGCTAGAAATGGTTGTGCCCATGGATAAAAAGGACCAAATCTTTCGGAATTTGCAATCATTAGAGCTGGTATAGAAGCTATAGCATTTAAAGCAATCGGTGCAGCAAAACTGGACCAGATGGTTGACACCCATAATTGTAAAGCAATTAGAGGTAAAGTGGCGATTATCCCTCCTGTAATACCTTTAAGTGTAGGAATAAGTGGAAAAGGACTAGATAAATGCAACAGTTGTCCAACACTAACATAGCTTATGATGAAGAGAAGTTGCATTGTACCTACAAATAAAAGAATAAAGAAAAATTTTATGATATAGGTGTGATACCTTGCTATTGGTTGTACTAAAAGTTGTTTCCAACCACCGTTTGAATGTTCATATCGGCAAATATATGTAGTGAAAATACCTGTTAATAATGGGAGAAGTAACGTGCCATGCACCACTACCATGATATTATAAATTAACTCCCAATGTTGTTTATAATCGGGATAGTTCGAGGCATTCGCATAAGCTATTACTCCTGCTAAAATTGGGCTTAAAAATAGTAATGCCCATATTTTAGTTTTTTTTATTTTATAAAATTCAGCTTGTATACTTTTAAGCCAAAGCATTATTTATGCACATCCCTTCTAGTAAAATCGGCTGTTTCAATACATAACATACATATACCAACGATTAGACCTATTGCTACACATAGAAATGGGGGTCCCCAGTCAATGTGTAGGCTTGGCCATCTCCATATAAACCAATTGGGAAGCGCTACTGAAAACATAGTGAAAATAGTTCCTAAAAGTCCGGTTGTAAATGCGATACTTTGGTTTTGAAATATGATGGCAATCCATAATTGAAGAGCTACAATTGGTAGTGCCGACCAGTAAGGATAGAAACTTATTTTAAATATAGAAAACCATGGAATTGAATCATCGAATTGTAATGTTAAACCCAATCCAACTATACCAATCAATAATAAAGAACAAGAAACAGTAAGTAGGAAAGATACCAGTATGAATTTTATTAGAAAAATATGTCGCTTATTAATAGGTAAGGATAAGAGGTGTTTCCATGAACTAGAATGATGCTCTATGTGAGCGATTAAAGAAGTAATAATAGTAGTACCTAATATCAAGGTTACTAAAGCAAGAGGTTGAACCTCAGAAAGAAGACCTCCCCATAAGTCTTTCGCATATTTCTCTGTTAACCAATCATAGCGGAGAAAAAAGTTACATGCTTGAAGGGAAATAACACCTATTGGTCCTAAAAAGATTAAAAACCAAATCCACTTCCTTTTTATTTTTAAAAACTCAGATTGAAAGAGGCGTTTGTACATGTGTCTCTTCCTCCTTTATAAGCTGTAAGAATATCTCTTCAAGTGACTTTTTATTTTCTTCAATTCGAAATACAGAAATGTTATGTGTTACAAGTATTTTTACAATGTTGCTAATAGTTTCATTTGAGACGTTTGATAGAATAATTTGTTTTTCCTCTTGTATAGAAGGAATCCCTTTAGAGAGAATGAGTTTCCAAGCTGAATCTGGTTTGTCTGTCATAAGTGTAATAGAACGATGAGCGTGCTGACGCAATCTTCCTATTTTATCTTGAAAAATAAGCTTGCCTTTTGCAATGATTCCAACATAGGTTGCCATTTGATCAATTTCACTTAATAAGTGACTAGAAATAAGGATGGTAATCCCTCTTTCTTTCGCCAGTTGTTTAATTAGCATACGAATTTCGTGAATCCCTTCTGGATCAAGTCCATTTGTCGGCTCGTCTAAAATTAATAGCTGCGGATCGCCAAGTAAGGCAATGGCAATTCCTAACCGTTGTTTCATTCCTAATGAATACTCTTTTACCTTTTGCTTGGCAGCATGTTGTAAACCGACAATCTGCAGTACTTCCTCAATTTTTTCTTTCGGAGCATTTCTCAAAATCCGGTAAACTTCTAAATTCTCAATGGCATTTAGATGGGCATAATAAGATGGGTTTTCAACGAGAGCTCCAATTTTAGATAATATAGATAAACGTTCTTTTGCCAAATCTTGTTGAAATATCTCGACATTTCCTTGTGTTGGCTTAATAAGGCCTAATAGCATGCGAATGCTGGTTGTTTTACCAGCTCCGTTAGGCCCGAGAAATCCATAAATCTCTCCTTTTGGAATTTTTAAATCTACGTTATGTACTACATAATCATTCCGATATTTTTTTGTTAACCCAGTCGTTTTCAAAATATAAGTCATGTTCCTATCACCTCAAATGAAGTATAGGAAATAAAGGTTAATGATAATGTTAGAAGAGTTTAAGTTTTGTTTAAATTTATACAGTATTCCCTAATTTTGGAGTGTACTAGTTTTCAAATTGTGTAGTATTCCTTATGATGGAAGAGGAGGGTTAAATTTATATATGAAGGTGAAAAAATGACACATATTTTGTATGTTGAGGATGATCATGAGATTGGAGAATGGGTCAAAAGAGAGTTGAAGAAACAAGAGTATGAAGTTACATGGTTTACTTCAGAGAAGGGTACGAATGAAGTATGTGAAATCGCAGATGTCATTGTTTTAGACGTTATGCTGCCAGGGCTTGATGGTTTTACGCTAGGTCAACGTTTTAAACGGGAATACCCAGATATCCCGATTATTATGCTAACTGCAAGAACAACATTAGAAGATAAAATATATGGATTAACATTTGCTGATGATTATATAACAAAACCATTCCACCCAAAAGAGTTGATGGCACGTATTGAAGTTTTATTAAGACGGTACAACAAAGATGGAGCAGAAGTGCAGCATGTGAAACATTTAAAAGTATTTATGAAAGAATACCGGATTGTTGAGACAGACACGGATGAAGAACTTACTATCGTATTCATTAATAACGGCAAGAAAATATCCGTATCATCCAGAGCAAACGGAAATGACACGTTTAACGAGAAAACTTGTTGCATCATGGTATGATATATTAGATGAGAAAGGCTTTGAGATTGATATTGTGATTCCAGAAAAGCAATTATTTTGGAATATCGATGAAAATTGGTTTCAAAGAATTATAGATAATGTAATTCAAAATGTAGTTAGGCATGCAGGTGATGGGAAATTTATAGGAGTATATGTAAACCATGAGGAAAAAACAATTACAGTTGTTGACCATGGGCCAGGTTTTCAAAATGCTCATTCGCCAAACAAAGGTGTAGGAATTGGATTATCCATTATTGCTGTTATGGCGAAAGAGATGGATATTGAATGGGATATTGATTCTGATAATACGGGAGCTAGGTTTACATTTAAACAATTACTATAAAGGAAGAATACATATGAAAGAATTTAAGTTTACAAAACGAGTAAATAGGATTTTTCAAATTGCAAGCAAAGAAGCTGAATACCATGAGCATATTATTCAACCCCTAGATTTATTTATAGGGGCGTGTAAAGAAGGAACAGGAGTTTGTGGTGAATTGTATATGTATTTATTTCATTCTATAGGAATAGATTTTGTAGCGAAATTCAAACAATTACAACAGACGGAATTTCAAGATAAAAGATATATAGAAGTACAAGAGTACAATGTTTCTTATAAGACAATGGAGATATTACAATTAGCTAAACGTAAAATGGAAAGGTTTAATCAAGTATATGTAAATGAAGGACATATTGTAAGCGTAATCCTTCAGCGAGATGAGGAGATTCAAAATTTAATAGGAGAAGATATGAGACAAAGGATTTTACACATTGTTTCCGTACCAAGAGATATGACTGTAGATTTGAAAAATTGTAAAATACCGAGTATGGATGATTTAATTTGCAATATTAATCGGGCAAATCAATCTGATTTGGAAGAGCTTCTTCAGTTTGTTATGAATGAATTTGGCGAAAGATGGTTCGGAACGGTGAATAAAGGTTTTCGAGAATATAAAGAACCGCCAATTTACATTGCAAAGAAAAATGAAACGATAATTGGTTTTGCCTGTTATGATGTTGTAAGAGGAAAGAAAGGGCTATTTGGACCAATGGGAACAGCTAAAAATCATCGTGTAAAAGGTGTGGGAAGAGAACTGTTACATCGATGCTTGTCTGACATGAAGCAAATTGGTTATGAATATGCAATTATTGGTCAAGCAGGTCCACTTGAATTTTATGAGGAAGGCTGTCAGGCTCAATTAATACCAATTACAATAACGTAATTTTATAAGGTTTTAATCAGTAAAGGAGAACGACTGATTAAAACCTTATTTATATTTAATTGAATTTTTGCCCTCTAAGTGTAAATAAGAATATTGGTAGTAAAATGTTTTGGAAATATTATATTTTCAGAATAAAATATTTCACTTGATAAAATATAAAACATTCTTGTTTCAACGGTTTGTGACTGGGAAATAAATGGTAAATCAGGAGAAGTAATAGACATGAGAAAACGTTTTCTCAACATCTGAAAATTCCGAATACGTTAAATTAGGTTGAGGTATCTAGGTAATTATTGTTAATATACCCTTGTATTACCAATTTGTGAAAAAAGGGGGTATTCAAATGAAACTAACTGTGAAAATTAAAAAAGCTACGCAACGAGATAACCAATGTGTTTGTTTGTTATTATGCTAGTTTGAAAAAGAAGAAGGTGTGTAAACACCTTCTTTTTCAATGAAATGGGGAGAAGAATATGAGGTTGAAAACAAGTTTGAATTTTAGGGGATATCCTAATAAAAATGAAATTGTTTATTATGACGGAGAAGAGCGAATTATTGAAGTAAATGAGTTTCAAAAACTATGGTCATTATTGAAAGTTTTAGAAAATCCTTCAGGAGATGTTCGTGAACAAATACATGAATGGAAGAACAGGAATGGAATAGATGATGAAGAACTACAAAATATTATTCAGTTTATAAATGAAAATCAACTTCTATATGAAAAGCGTTGCGATGGAGATAAAGAAGAACTGTTATTTAATCTAAGAAATTTTAACTATTTCAGTACCCACGATCGTACGAAACATGCAGATTCAATTGTTCATAAGATGAAGAAAGTAAAGGCTATTGTTATCGGAGCGGGTACGATTGGGGCAACATTATGCATGACGTTATCAAAACTTGGAGTTGGGGAGATTATTGTAATCGATTTTGATACGGTTCATCCTAAAAACATTAGAGCGCAAACTATTTTTCAAACAAAAGATATTAAAAAGAAAAAAATACATGTTATTCAAGAGAGAATAGAAAAAATAGATCCGTATGTAAAAATTCAAGTATTTGATAAGAAAATAGAGACGCTTAACGATTTATTACAATTGCAATTAAGTGAGGTAAATTATATTTTTGGATGCTTTGATGAATCTTCGTTACAGCTACATAAAGACATCATGAATTATTGTGATGAAGAGGGAATGAAGTATTTTTTAATGGGGTATCATAATGATTTTGTAAAAGTATTGCATATAAGTAATAGCAACGATGCCACTTCAATACTAGAGAAAAGCTTTCAAAATTATGATACAGAATATATCATTCGAGAAAATAGAGGAACGATTATTCAAGGTTTAGCTGTTTCACTTATTATTAGTCGAATTTTATTTGCTGATATAACGGATGATGAGTGTGCAATGAAAAGTGTATATAGCTTTGATTTTATAAACTTTCATATGTCAGCTAATGATAAATTCATTCCCCACAATCCATTTATTCATTCACTGCAAACCATTATGCCTCTGCAACAAGAGAAATTAAAGTGGAAAATAGAGGAACTTTCCACTTTAATTTCTGCTGAAAATTCTATACTTCCAAAAGTAGTTGAAGTTGACCTTTTATGTATGCATCAAATTTTTGACATTTTACTTCATATGAATCAATTGTCGATATTGCAATTAGAGGAGCAGTATAATAATTTCGTTCAAATTTTACATAACATAGAGGGACAGAATGGGAATACAGCAGAGTATGAAAGGTATTTACAAATTATTCGCGAGTTTAAAATTGTCTATCAAGGTGAGACGTATACAATATCTGAAGTTTTTGGCATGATGCATGAATTGAAGGATTATGAAGAAAAGAAAGAAGTGCAGAAAAAAGTTTACGAGGTACTAAGTAGCAAAGGAAATGAAATTCTTCAGTTTTTTACAAAGAGTAAGCAAGCGTATTTGTCTTTGGAAACACCTGAATACTATATGGAAGTATTGGGAGTTGGAAAAGAGACATTACATACATTTGAGGAGAAATTACAGGAGAAATTCCATACTCTTATTACGAAAAGTTTATCGATTATATTTCCAAATTCAACAGGAGAAATTCAAGCGGATTTTTTAGCTTATAACCAAGAAGAACGAAGTGTCATTTCTATTGATGAAGCAAAAGAAATAATGCTCAGTAGTTTAAAACAAATCGGACAAGAACGCTGGATTAGTCATATTGAAAGAATGTTTCAATATAGCCTTGTACAAGTCTACAATGAAATTGAAGTGAATAAAACATACTATTTTCCAAATAGAAAAGAAAGTAGAATCTTGTTTAACTATCATGAAGATGTAGATAGTTTATTTATATTGTGTCATGAGTTAGGGCATGCATATTTTAATCAAAGTTATGAACATACATTCTTTGATGATAGTACTCAATTATTAAATGAAATTATGGCATACTACTTTGAATTTAATTGTGTTCAGGCAATGTTACAGAATAGGGACATAAGTTTAGAATTAAGGCAAGAAATTGCAAGTCAGTATGTAAAAAGAGTACATCAAGTTGTCTTATCTACATATGGGGTTCATTTATTCGAGACGAGTTTAATACAACATGTTCAGAAGTATGGAGAGATTTCCATAACAGACTTTTTAAGAATTCGAGAAGAGTATGACCAACATCCATTTTTTAAAGGTATAGAGTTTAAAAATGAAACATACTCCTATTTAAATCCACTTTTGAAAACTTCATTTATTTTTGAATTTGGGGATCATGTTTTACCTCCAATTGCCTATTTACTTGCAATTGGCTTATGCTACGAACAAGACGAAGTAAGGATTCCGAAAGACATTCAAATGCAGGAGGCTTTATTAAATGGAGTGTATCGTACGGAAGAGTTTTTAGGTTATATGTCAAATGGAACAACTTATGGTGAATTTATGGAACAAGCTATTCATAAATTGGTACAAATTTTGAATCAACTCGAATCGTTCATGATGGAAGATGTAGTACATTCTAGTTAAAAATAAAAATTGCTAATAAAGGTATACCCTTATTAGCAATTTTTATTTTTGTTTAAATTTTCTTTAAGCACATGACGTTTAATCTATGAATCATATTGCTAAACTTTTTAACAAAAAGGGTGTAGAATGGGTATCTAAGAAAGAAGGTGTGAAAATGGCCAGCTGGAAAAGGAATTTAATGATTTGTTGGCTTGGTTGTTTTACTACGGCAGCAGGTATGAGCTTAGTGATACCATTCTTATCCTTTTATATTGAAGATCTAGGCGTAACGGGTACATCCGAAATTGCACAGTGGTCGGGAATTGCATTCGGTGTAACTTTTTTAATGGGCGCGATTGTATCGCCAATATGGGGAAAACTTGGTGATATACATGGTCGGAAATTGATGCTTATTCGTGCGAGTCTGGGGATGGCAATGATTATGACACTCATGGGCTTTGTCACAAATGTGTATCAATTAGTCGCACTTCGCTTTTTAATAGGGGCAGTGTCAGGGTTTCTTTCGACTGCAATGACATTTATAGCAGCGGAAACACCGAAAGAACATTCAGGTTGGGCAATTTCTACTATATCAACAGGTGGTGTAAGTGGTTCCTTACTTGGACCAATGCTTGGTGGATACTTATCCGAACTCATTGGAATGCGTCACGTATTTTTAGTTACAGGAGCCTTTTTGTTTCTTTCCTTCATAATCGTCTTTTTCTTCTTGCATGAATCGAATCATTCTGTTCAAGCAAAAAAAGCGCAACCGGAAAAAGTGTGGACGATGGTTCCAGCAAAACATTTTATTATGAGCTTGTTTGTAGCAACTTTTATGATTCAACTTGCAAATATGTCCATACAACCTATTGTTACGTTGTATGTAAAACATTTAGCGGGTCCTCATACGGATCATATTGAAATGATTGCGGGGGCGGTGATATCTGCAACAGGTTTAGCCGTCATTTTAGCAGCTCCTAAACTAGGAAGATTATCGGATCATATTGGTCCTCAAAAAACTTTAGTTGTAGCATTGTTCTTTGCAGGAATTCTTTTTATCCCACAAGCATTTGTGACAGCTGCTTGGCAATTATTAATACTGCGTTTTCTATTAGGGATTGCACAAGCTGGATTGTTACCTTCTGTACAAACTCTATTAAAACAACATACACCACATCATGTAACTGGATGTATCTTTGGCTATAATCAATCCTTTCAGTTTTTAGGAAATATGATTGGACCAGTACTCGGAGGACAGATTGCGGCACATGCCGGGTTTCAATATGTATTCTTTTCTACATCCTCGCTTCTATTTATAGCCTGCATTTGGGTATATTTTCATAGTAAAGGTACAGTGGTGTCAGAAAAAGAGCATTTGGAAGTTAGTTAATGAGGTTAATTATATAGGGGTAAAAAGGATGAAGCGCACGGTACTTCATCCTTTTTTGTTTTAAAACGGTTAAAATTGTAAGCAAAGATAACTTAATGTTCCAAGTTCATAGCTACGGTGAATGACTTTTCCTTCAGCATTACTGCTCCCCATAGTGATGAAAAGGGGGACAAAGTGTTCTGCTCTCGGAACGGCTAAATATGCGTGAGGAGCAGCGGTTTCCCAGTTGAACAATGAATCTTTATCGTTATTTTGCATATGATTTATAATCCAGTCATATATTCTTCCTTCTATTCACATCTTATTTTATAGAATAAAGATTTAGATTCGCTATTATATGTCATAAATTGACGATGGATTATATTAAAATAAAGTATTATGTAAAGCGATAATATAGTTATTGAATTTTGTTATGAAATACATAAGAGCCTTGCATATTTTATTGTAGCAAGGCTCTTTAAAGTTGTTTAATTTCTTGTATAATCACTGATTAGGAACTCATGGGTGTAACGATTAAATTGTTTAAAAATTCAATCTTTATACCGCGATCGCGTCCTTTTATGAAGAAGGGAATATTTTAATTTATTTACTCGTTATCATCATTATTGTTGACTTGACAAATAGTTAGATGCCACTTTGTTTAGAAAATAAGTGTAACCTACTTGCCATTGTTCAAACATGTTTCTGTGAAAGTCGTCTACAATAAATAGCTCAGTTTGATTTAAGAAATCGTGTGGTGTAGATGGATGACCATCTTTTTCTAAAAAGGATAGATGTTTTTTCACCCGTTCGAAAACCTTTGGGTCGTTTGCGGAGACACCTTCTTGTAAGAATTTAATCATATCTTCATTAAATGATTTTGCTTCAATGGCGGAATCATTCATTGATTCTACATCAATAGTTTGATTCGTCAAATCAAAATCATATTCTTTTTTCAAATGTTCGCTTTGACCCTTTAATGCTTCTTGCCATTCTCCTTCAGTTTTAAAACCCCTAAACATTGATGCCATATCTAAATCGACTCCTTCTTTAGTATTTTTGATGGAGAAATTGATCGTATCAATTAGTTCTTTAAATTGATTGATCTTTTGCTCTAGTAAATCCCTTTGCTTAATCAACGTATTCTCTCTGTCGATATTACCATCTAATAATTGTTTAATTTCCTTAAGAGGAAAATCCAGCGCTTTGTAAAAAAGAATATGCTGTAGTCGTTCTAAATCCTTTTTTCCGTATAAACGATATCCAGCTTCTGTCGTTTGCTCTGGAATCAAAAGACCTATCTTGTGATAATGGTGTAACGTCTTTACTGTTGTATGGGATAGTTTTGCAACTTCATTAACGGTATACAGCTCTATTTCCTCCTTTCCATGCTCTTTATACTAAAGTATCCTCTAAGGTAAGAGTCAACACTAAAAAAGGCTATATGTTTTTGTAGATCATATAGCCTTTTTAATCAAGTTTTCTTGCCTTGATTCTTAAAAAATATGGTCGTTTAATGGAATAAGATGATTTGCGTTTTTAAACATCTTTATTGTAAATTAGATGCTGCCATATATTGTCCTCTGGAATTTTCAGGTGCATACTTACTTACAAAACTATGTATAACCGAATTGTAATTTGTTAATCGATATGTTTGTGTAACCACTGTTCAAACATCTTTAACTGTTCTTCAGTATGAAAGTAATGTTCACCTGTTTCCATGACTTCTAATTCACAACGATGTTTTTTTGTAAAATAGTTAATAGTTTCAAATTCGCACAGTTCATCCTTGGCTCCATACATAATATATGTATCTGTATTCCATGTATTAATAGGATGTTCTTTTACATAGCATAAATAATCCCAATATAACTTTTGACCAATAGGTGTCTCTATAGTCATTTCTTTTTGCAAAAGCTCTGGTGTTACATTAAACCATTTCATCATATTTTCGATAATTCGTTCCATATTAACTACTGGTGATAAAAATAATGCCTTTTCTAACACATCATTTTGATAGGCTAAAAGGCTAAAATAAGCTCCCATACTACATGCAAACACGCTTACTTCTTTCCAATGTTCTTTTGCGTAATTCATAATTATAGATAATTCACTAACACAAAACTGTACTTTGCAAGGAGTATTATCATTTTTTCTTTCTCCATGCTCAGGTAAATCAAAGCTTAATACTTGATAACCTTTTTGATTGGCTTCTTCAGCTAATATTTGAATAACTGCATCTTCCTTATTTGACATATTTCCATGTACTGCAATAAAAATTTTTTCACTCTTATCTCCCCATAAAACCGTGGGAATATTACTAATTTTAAAATTATCTTTAAGCATATTTCCTCCATAGAATAAGACATATAGGACTTGGCAAAAAA